>JAUYJC010000100.1 GCA_030688735.1 Deltaproteobacteria bacterium | reverse complement strand
CGCGTCGAAGGGCTGGAGATCTTCGATCTCTTCGCCGACGCCGATGTATTTTACCGGAAGTCCCAGTTCGGTTTGAATGCCGATGATGACGCCGCCCTTGGCGGTGCCGTCGAGTTTGGTCAGCACGATGCCGGTGATATCGGTCGCTTCCTTGAAAACGCGCGCTTGTTGCAGGCCGTTCTGTCCCGTGGTCGCGTCCAAGACCAAGAGCGTTTCATGGGGAGCGTCGGGTTGTTCCCGCGAAATTACGCGGCGAATCTTTTTTAGTTCTTCGATCAAATGAACTTTGGTGTGCAGCCGGCCGGCGGTGTCGATGAGCAACACGTCGACGCCCCGGCTTTTGGCCGCCTGAATGCCGTCGTAAACGACCGCCGACGGGTCGGCGCCGGCGCGATGTTTGATGACGTCCACGCCGGCCCGCTGCCCCCAGGCGTCGAGTTGCTCGATGGCGGCGGCGCGGAAGGTGTCCGCGGCGACGAGCAGGACTTTCTTGCCGGACGATCGATACTGTGCCGCGAGCTTGCCGATGGTGGTGGTTTTACCGACACCGTTGACGCCGAGGAAGATCACCACCCATGGGCGCGCTGATAACGGAGCGATTTTAGCCGCTGCCGATCTTCGCAGGATGTCCACCAGGGCAGCCTGCAATGTCCGCGACATTTCCTGGCCCAGATCTCCGGAGCCGCCGGGCGATCGCTTGCGCAAGGTCTCCATAAGTTCTTGCGTTGCCTTGACGCCGACATCCGCGGCAATAAGACTCTCCTCCATGTCGGCGATCGAGGTCTCATCCCAGCGCCGATTTTGCACGACCGCGGTGATCTTCTGCACCCAGCTCTCGCGGCTTTTAGTCAGCCCCTGCTTGAGCCGCTGAAAAAAAGAACTGCCTTCCATCGCCTGAGTCTACACTGAATATGGGGCTAGAAGTAACGGGTCCGCTTGGAATAGGGCGGTAAGTTAACTCATGTGCACGGAAACGACCTTGGAGACACCGGGTTCCGCCATGGTGATGCCGTAGAGCGTTTCGGCGGCCTGCATGGTTTTCTTGTTGTGGGTGACCAGGACGAATTGAGAGGACTCGCTCATCTCTTTGATCAGATCGTTGAAGCGATCGAGATTGGCGTCGTCGAGAGGAGCATCCACCTCGTCGAGGAAGCAAAACGGGCTCGGCTTAGTCAGAAAAATAGCAAAAAGGAGACTCACCGCGGTCAGCGCCTTTTCTCCTCCGGAAAGAAGGGTGATGGACTGGAGTCTCTTGCCCGGCGGTTGCACGACGATGTCGACTCCGGTCTCCAGGTAGTCGTTTTCATCGGCCAGCACCAGTCTAGCCTTGCCGCCTCTGAAGAGCCGAGGAAAGATCTTTTCGAAATTTTCGTTGATCTCCTCAAAGCCTTCCTTGAAACGAAGCCGGCAAATGCGGTTGAGTTTGACGATGGTCTGCTGCAAGTCGGCGGTGGCTTTATCCAGATCTTCTTTTTGCCGGCTCATGAACTGAAAGCGAGTGGTCAGTTCTTCATATTCGCCGATGGCGGCCAGGTTGACCTCGCCCATGCGCTCCAGGCGGCCGCGCAGGTCGTCGATCTCGACCTGTAGCTCATCGCGCGACAGCGGCGTCTCCGACGGCGCGACCGTGAGGGCCTCCACGCCGACATCGTACTTTTCCCGGATGTTGTCGACAAGGTGCTGCAAGCTCATGCGTTTTTCCGCTAACGCCAGTTGGGCTTGGCTTTTTTCTTCCTGGTGGATATCTCCCAGCGGTCGCAACTCCTTGATCGACTCTTCGATTTCCGCAAGCGTCATCGAGATGCTTCGGTGGCCTTGGCGCTGCGCTTGCATGCGGTTTTCCGATTCATCGAGCGCCGAGCGACCTATATCCAAAGCTGTCTGAGCCTCACCCAGCGACCGCTCCACTTCGGCTCGGCGCTGGAGAATTTGGCCGATTTGCGCTCGACGGGTAGTGACTTCCGCCGCGCATTCTTCCTGAAGCTTGAGCCGGTTCTCAAGATTCAGGTAGGTATTCTCTCGTTTTTCAGATAACGCGGCATTGCGAATGCGTGATTGCGTGACTGCGGCTTCGGTGGTTTCCGCGCCATTCTTGAGAGCGGCGGCAGCGGCTTGTTTCTGGGCCAGCTGCCGCTCCAGCTCGCTTTTTTCTGTTATGCGGGCTTCCACTGATTCTTTGCACTGGCGGATCTCGTCGTCGAGGATTCCGATATCCTTCGTAAGTTCTGCTTGTTCGAGACCGAGGGCCTGCACGGCTTCGGTGAATCGCTTACATTCTTGCTCGGCGGAACGGCATTCATGTTCGAGACGCACGCACTCCAGTTCCAATCGGTGCATCTCGCCGCTAAGAAGTGTCTTCTTGGTCTCGGCTTCGTTAAGCTCCTCTTTGAATCGGATCAACGCTTGATCCTCAGCGCAAAGCTGCTCTTCCAACTCGTGGACGATCACTCCCAGTTCTCGGATGCGCCGGCGCTGAGTGAAAATACTGCCATCGAGGGCCGCGCCGCTGCCGCCAGTGACGACGCCCATAGAATCGATCACTTCGCCGTCCAAAGTCACCAGCGTGCAGTAAAAGCCATTTCTGTTCCAGAGCGCCAGACCGGCCGTCATATCTTTGACCACGACGACGTCCGAGAGCAGGTACTCCGCCACATCGCTGTAGCCATCCTTGATCGTGATCATTTCCATCAAGGGAGCGATCACCTCGGCTTCGCCCAATGGCAGGGGCTTATGCTGTTTGCGGGAAAGTTGCCTCGGAATGAAGCTGCCGCGGCCGGAAGCCTCGCGCTTTAGGTATTCGATCGATTCAACGCCCTCTTCTTGCCCCTTGACGATGACGTACTGCAAGCGGTCGCCGAGGACGGCAGTCAGCGCCTTTTCATACGGTTCAGGCGCCTCGATGACTTCCGCGACCAGGCCGTAGACCCCGTTGGGCGAGGCTTCCTTTTGCCGCTTCATCATGATCGCCCTGACGCCCTCCTGATATCCCTCGTAGTTTCGGTGCAAATCTTCGAGAGAGTGCAAGCGCGACCGGCTTTCCTGGATCTGATCTTTGATCGACTCCACTTTGCGTTCTTGCTCATCGCGCGAGTGGGACAACGCCTGGATGGAAGCGGCGGCCTGGGCGGCTTCAAGCGACCGCTCGTGCCTCTGCTCCACGGTCAGTTCCAGCGCTCGCCGGGTCTCGAGACGCTTTTGTTCGCTCTGCGCCAGGGCGTCCGCCGCCCCGGCGTTCTCCGTTTGGCATCTCGCCAATTCCCTGGCGATCTCGGCGCACCGTTTTTCTTTGGCCGATAAATCGTTTCTCAGATAGGCCATCTGGTTGGCGGCCTCGATGAGCGATTCTTTTTCCCGCTCCAGATCGGTTTGCGCCGATTGAATCTGCGCTTGGAGGTTGTCAAGTTCGCTTTCTTTTTCCCGCAGGCAAGTTTCCTCGAAGAGCGAAAGTTGCACGAAACTCTCTCGCGCGTTGCTCAATTCGGCGATTTCTTGGGCAAGCAATTTCAGCCTGTCTTCGAGGAGCCTGAGCGCCGCGCCGGCGTCCGCCTCGTTTCGTTCGAGTTGAGAGAGGTCTTGGCGGTAAAAGGCGATTCTTTGCTCGTCCGCTTGAATTTGAACTTTCTGGCGGTAGACCGACTCTTGCTGAGCGGCGATGGCCTTGTCCGATTCCATCAGCGACAACCGCACCGCCTCGCTTTCGGCTTCCTTGGAGCGCAAGGCGGCCAACTGCTCGGCCAAGCGGTTTTCGGCGCCGGTGAGATCGGCCTGGTGCCGACCAATGTCTTCGTTCAACTGTTGCTGGAACAGCGCGGCACAGGCAAGGTCTTTCTCGCGCAATTCGGTTTTCAACGCGCGGTAGCGCTCCGCCTTGCGGGCCTGTAGTTCCATCGAACGAATTTGCCGTTCGATCTCGCGCACGATGTCGTTGACGCGGAGCAGATTCTGCTGCGTTCGTTCGAGTTTTCTCTCGGCGACCAGCTTGCGGCTTTTGAATTTGCTGGTCCCGACCGCCTCTTCGATGAGCGCCCGGCGCTCCTCCGGTTTGGCATTGACCAGTTCGTCGACTCGTCCCTGCTCGACGATGGAGTAGGCTTTGCTCCCGACACCGGTTCCCAAAAAAAGCTCGATCACATCTTTTAAGCGGCAGGAGATTTTATTGATGGCGTACTCAGATTCACCGGAACGAAACAGCCTCCGGGTCACCATGATTTCGCTGAATGTATTGTATTCGACGGGACCACGGCCATCTTCGTTGTCAAAGGTTAACGAGACCTCGGCCATACCGGTGGCGGGGAGGCTATCGCTGCCGTTGAAAACTACGTCTTCCATCTGGTGCCCGCGCAGATGGCGAGCGCTTTGTTCGCCCATGGCCCAGCGCAGAGCGTCCACGATATTGGACTTACCGCAACCGTTGGGGCCGACGATCGACGTAATGCCGGGCGTAAACTCGATCACGGTCTTCTGAGCGAAAGACTTAAAACCAACCATTTCAAGGCGTTTTAGGCGCATATCTGATAATCTATGGGAAACTTTGGAGCTGTTTTAAAATTGACCTTAATATTTCATAGTGGGGCAGGGCTGTCAAGCGGAAATTACAATATAAGGGGGAATTAGAGTGAGGCTACCACAATATGTGGGTATAAGTTGGGGGATATTATCTATCCAACAACTCGGTGTTCCAGTAGGAAATGTCAACCGTATTGAGGAACGGCATCCACTCTTTATAACGCGACAGGCTGAAGGTTTCCTGCATGAACGGAGTCCATTTCGGCTTTAGGGGCTTGCGCCCGAGGAGCATTCCGGCTTGCTGGGGAGTCCGGCCGCCCTTGCGGCGGTTGCACTCGTGGCATGAACAAACCACATTTTCCCAAATTGAGGCGCCGCCCTGTGATCGCGGTACGACGTGGTCGAGGTTGAGTTCCTGCCGCGGCAGCCGGCGGTTGCAATACTGGCAGGTGCAATTATCTCGGGCGTAAATGTTGTACCGGCTGAAGCGCACATGACGTTTGGGCACGCGGTCGTAACTGATCAGCAGAACAACGCGTGGGACGCGAATGATCCGGTTCACGAGTCCGATGGTTTCATCGCGAGTGGAAATGGACAGATCGCTCCAGCTTTCGAAATCAAAGGTCTGATATTGATCGTTCACTGCCCTCGCGACGCCCTGATAAAGTAAAATAAACGCGCGCCGCACGGAGGTGACGTGGATCGGCAGATAGGAACGATTGAGGATGAGAACCTTAGTGTTGAGAACGGAATAGGTTGGAATGGCAGCCGAATAATTCATGGAACCCTGTTGAATTCTGAAAAACTTTTCAAATACGCTTAGTTAAAAATAGCGGGGTGCCCTGGCAATGTCAAATCAAGCGATGGCTTAACCGATAAACCCTGCTTGAACTCCGGGCCGATTTACTCTATAAACAAAACCGGTTGCTTTGACGGACTTGGAGATATCGCCGCTCGCACGGCGGCCCGTCGCCTGTCATCCCTGCCTTCTTGCACTGAGCGCTATCGTTCAAGCAAATCTTATGAAACAAGAGATTTTCATCAATTCAACCCCCCAAGAAAGCCGCATCGCGATCATCGAAGACGGCCAGCTCGCCGAATTCCTCATCGAAAGAAAAGAGGAGATGGGAATCGCGGGAAACATTTACAAGGGTAAAGTCGCGCGGGTTTTGCCCGGGATGCAGGCCGCATTCGTCGACATCGGCATGGATAAGGCCGGCTTCCTCCACGCCTCGGATTTTGACGATGTTCCGGAAGAGGTGCGGCTGATGAGTGAGGGTGGAGAAGAAGTGGAGTTCGAAGAGGCTCCCAAACCGCAACATTCGTCGCGGCGGCTGCCGCTGGAAAAGCGGATCTCCCGGGGAGAGGAAATATTAGTCCAAGTGGCGAAGGACCCGCTGGGGACGAAGGGAGCGCGGATCACCTCTCATGTGTCGCTGCCCGGCCGCTACATGGTATTCATGCCAGGTTCCAATCATATCGGAATTTCTCGCCGCATCGAGAGCGACGAGGAGCGCAAACGGCTCAAAGAGATCGCCCAAGGATTGGGCACTAAAGAAGGCGGGTTTATCTTGCGCACCGCCTGTGAAGGGCTAAGCAAGCGGGAAATACAGCGGGATCACCGTTTTCTCGCGATACTCTGGAACAGAATCCAAAAGAGAGCGAAAACGGCTGCCGCCCCGACGTTGATTCACCAGGATCTCGATCTCATCGCCAGAGCCATTCGGGATTTTTTTACTACGGATACTGAGCAGGTAGTAATCGACTCCGCCAGAGATCACCGCCGCATCATCGATTTTGTCCACCAGTTCATGCCTCGACTGAAATCGAAGATCGTCCTGTATGACGAAAAACATCCCATGTTCGAGCACTTTGCCATCGAGGAGAAGATCGAAAAGGCGATCGAGCGAAAAGTCTGGTTGCGCTCCGGCGGCTATATCATTATCGAACGGACCGAGGCGTTGACCGCCATCGACGTCAACACCGGCCGATTCGTCGGCAAGCGCAGTCAGGAAGAAACGATCGTCAAAACCAATCTCGAAGCGACTCAAGAAGTGGTGCGCCAACTGCGGCTGAGAAACCTCGGCGGCATCATTATCATCGACTTCATCGACATGGAGAAAGAGGGTAACCGCAAAAAGGTCTATGAAGCGCTGAATGAGGCTCTCAAGAAGGACAAGGCCCGGACTAATATTTTGAAAATTTCCGAGCTGGGATTAGTGGAGATGACCCGCCAGCGCACCCGGGAGAGTTTAGAGAACCAACTGCTGAGCCCCTGCCCGCACTGTGAGGGGCGAGGCCGGATCAAGTCCGCGGTAACCATCGCCTATGACCTTTTGCGGGCGATCAAAAAGGAACAGGCGGATTTAGAGAACGGAAAAAACATCATCGTCCGAATGCACCCCGATATCGCAAATTTTCTCTACGACGAGAAAAATCAAAGTCTGGACAACCTGGAGCGCGAGATCAATCACAAGATCATCATCAAGGCGAGCTCCGAGTTGCGCCACGAGAAATACGAAATTTCCTACAGCTAGCTCACTCGGTCTCGGAATATCTCCCGCAAAGAACCTAGCGCGGCAAAGCCGTAACCAAACGAAAGAAGAAATTTCACCGCAGAGACACGAAGTTCGCAGAGTTCGGAATCTATCTTAGCCAAGAAACTCTTTACTCTGCGTCCTCTGCGCCTCCGCGGTGAGTCTTCCGAAAGTTTGCGCACGCCGCGCAAATTATCACGGATAGCAGTGCAAAGGGCGCAAAGAAAAGTCTCCTTAATACTCGGTGTTCGGCAGGGGATTGGCGACGGCCTCTTCGAGCGTGGTCGCCCGTTTCCACTCGTTGGCCGGGCGGCTGCGGCCATCCGTGCCGATCTGATCCATGGCGGAGTAGATCTCGATCTTGTAACCGTCGGGATCGTAGAATTCGAGCCCGGGGTTGCCGCCGGGTCCGCGCCGCCCCTCATAAAATATCGTCACGCCTTTGGACTTGAGGAAGTCGCGGACCTTGAAGAGTTCCAACACGGTGGCGACTTCCAGGGCCATGTGATCAAATCCCACTTGGTCTTGCTTGGGCAGAGCGTTTTTCTCCTTGGCCTGTATCAGCGCCACGGTGTGGTGATCGGTGGCGTTGCGAAAAAACATCATGCCATGCTCATTTTTGTCGGAG
>JAUYJC010000089.1 GCA_030688735.1 Deltaproteobacteria bacterium | reverse complement strand
CGAAGCGATGTCGAGACTTATAAGGAACAAAATCAAAGTCCTGGCCGATAGCTTCTCGCTGAAAGAGCGGGCCATCAGCAATCTTGTTGAAGGGGTGGAGATTGCGGACATGGATCGGCTTCTGGATCTGCTCTTGGAACCAGGAACCAAAACCATATGGCACTAACAAAGAGAGGGAGGTGAAGTATGGCTACAGGAAAGACTGTAACGATCGCGATCATGGATGCCCCGTATGAATCAGCGAATTCCACGACGGCTCTGCGCATAATCAACACGGCTTTGGAGAAAGGCCAGAACGTAAATGTGTTCGCATACGAGGGTGCAGTGAACCTAACCATGAAAGCCCAGCAGCCGCATCCCAATCCGGTTAAGGGGACTTCCGTGGAGCAGGAACAGCACCCGACCACGAAGGATTGGGTTGCATCTTTGTTCAAACTAGCGAGCGCGAAAGGTGTGAAGCTCGATTGGGTCAATTGCGGGCTTTGTGTCGATGAACGAGGCGCGGGCGACTGGATTGAGGGGCCGAGGCGCGGCGGGCCCAAAGATTTCTTAGACGCGTCAATGGCCAGCGATGCCACACTCGTTATTCCAACAAAATAGTCAAGGAGGATGCCATGCCGAAAATACTTAATATTGTTGAAACCGCATACCGCGCGACCCTTGAGGAGCAGGACGACACGGTCCTCTGGCTGACACACATGCTAAAGAACGCCGGCGCAGACATTTCTGTTCTGCTTAGAGCCAATGCCGTTAACTATGCCGTGAAGGGACAGGACGCTTCAGGCTTGGCCTTCGGAGAGGCCAAGATGACGCACCCTCCGGAGATCGATAAGGACGTGGAGAAAATGATTCAAAAGGGAGTGCCGGTTTACCTCGTGGAACAAGATGTAAACGATCGCGGGTTGTCCGATGCAGACTTTGTTTCCGGCATCAAGAAGGTGAAGCGTGAGGCCTTGCCAGAGCTTATCGACCAGCATGATCAGGTCTGGCACTGGTGAGGATCGAGAAGGGTATCTAGAGGACTTAACAGAATCGTTCAGAGGTATGACATGGCAGTTATAGATCCCGTATGCCACATGTCGGTTGAGGAAGAGCAGGCCGCGGCTACTTATCAGTATGACGGCCGGAACTATTATTTCTGCGCGCAAGGGTGCCGCGACCGGTTTGCAGAGAATCCTGAGAAGTTTCTCAACGGCCAACCTGCCGAGCGTTCAGGGAATTCTCGATGCGATCCGGAGGCATTGGCCGTTGATGGAGATCTCAGCCGGATCGATCTCCCGATCCAGGGCATGAGCTGTGCAAGCTGTGTGGAGAGGATCGAGACGGGACTCTCCAAGTTAGAAGGCATTAAAGAAGCCTTGATCAATTTTGCCGCTGAGAAAGGAACTGTTCTTTACGATCCGTCTCGCGTGTCCGTCAGCCGCATCGTGCGAGAGATTGAAAACATCGGCTATGGGACGAGGACAGAAGAGATCACCATTCCCGTTCGCGGGATGTCCTGTGCCTCATGCGTGGAGAAAATTGAGACCCAACTCCGCAGCCTTGCCGGCGTGACAAAGGCAGAGGTGAACTTCGCCGCCGAGCGAGCGACTGTAAGCTTCATCCCCTCACTCCACTCACCCTCTGACCTGCGCAAAGCGATCCGGGAGATCGGCTACGAGCCGCTAGAGATCGCGGATAGCTCGGCTTCGGTCGATTATGAGAAAGAAGCCCGAGATCGGGAAATTCGGGAGCTACGCGTAAAAACTTTGGCGGGCGCCGTGCTTAGCATCCCCCTCTTGTTGGGTATGATTTCCGAATGGATGCCGATACCGGAGTGGCTGACGAACCACTTGTTTCAGTTTCTGCTTGCGACTCCTGTTCACTTCTGGGTCGGCTGGCAGTTTCACATCGGCTTCTGGAAAGCTCTGCGACACAAGACGACGGACATGAACACGTTGGTCTCACTTGGAACCAACGCGGGATACGTTTATAGCATGGTGGTCACTGTCGCTCCGGGCTTTTTTGTCGGAGAAGGTATTCGATCGGGTGTTTATTTTGAGACTGTGGCGATTCTGCACACCCTGATTATGCTCGGCCGGTTCTTCGAGGCGCGGGCAAAGGGACGCACTTCCGAGGCGATCAAGAAGCTCATGGGGCTTCAGGCCAAGACCGCCCGTGTGGTCCGGGATGGCCAGGAAGCAGACATCCCGATTGAGGAGGTCCAGGTTGGCGACACGGTTGTGGTTCGCCCCGGGGAGAAGATTCCCGTGGATGGAGCAGTCCTGCAGGGCGCCTCTGCGGTGGATGAATCAATGCTCACCGGAGAAAGCATCCCCGTTGAGAAACTGGCTGGGAGCGAAGTTTATAGCGGCACACTTAACAAAACTGGATCGTTTCACTTCAAGGCAACGAAAGTTGGTAAGGAAACGGCTTTGGCTCAGATCATCAAGCTGGTTGAGGCTGCCCAGGGCTCAAAGCCTCCGATCCAGAGAACCGCTGACAAGATTGCGGGGATTTTTGTTCCGATCGTGATCAGCGTTGCTGTTCTGAGCTTTGCAGTTTGGTACTTCTTCGGACCGCAGCCCGCATTGATCTTCGCCCTTGCGAATTTCATGGCGGTTCTTCTAATTGCCTGCCCATGCGCCATAGGGCTGGCTGCGCCGACTGCGGTAATGGTGGGAATCGGAAAGGGCGCGGAACACGGAATTCTGTTTCGTGGGGCAGAGGCGCTAGAATTAAGCTCCAAGCTTACTACCATTGTTCTAGACAAAACAGGGACCCTGACCAAGGGCGAGCCATCTGTGACGGACATCATGAGCCGAGACAGCTTTGATCAAAAAGAGATTCTTCTCTATGCCGCGTCGGTGGAAAAAGGATCCGAACATCCTTTAGGAGAGGCTATCGTGAAGCGAGCCGAGGAGGACCATATCAAGTTAGAGGCAGTGGAGGTTTTCGACGCCATCCCAGGGCACGGGATAGAGGCAAACGTGGCGGGAAGAGATCTGCTCTTGGGCAATCTTAAATTGATGCGGGATCGGGGAGTCACTCTCGATGGATTGGTCGAAGAGGCTGAGCGATTGGCGGATGAGGGTAAAACGCCGATGTTCGTGGCGATGGATGGAAGGGCAGCCGGCATCATCGCCGTAGCCGACACGCTTAAGGAAAACTCAAAAGAGGCTGTTGAGGCGCTGCACCGCTTGCGACTGGAAGTGGCGATGATCACCGGCGACAACGCGCGTACGGCCAACGCCATAGCCCGGCAGCTGGGAATCGATCGTGTCATGGCAGAAGTCCTGCCGCAGGATAAGGCCGAAGAGGTAAAGCGCCTTCAGGCCGAGGGAAAAGTTGTAGCGATGGTCGGAGACGGTATAAATGACGCGCCTGCTCTCGCTCAAGCGGACGTGGGCATCGCTATTGGCACAGGTACGGACGTGGCCATGGAGGCGTCGGATATCACGCTCATCAGCGGCGATCTGAGAGGCATCGTTACATCCATCGCGCTCTCAAAGCGCACCATGCGGACAATGAAGCAAAATTTCTTCTGGGCCTTTGTCTACAACACAGTCCTTATTCCGGTTGCTGCGGGGATTCTCTATCCGATAGCCGGGATTCTCCTGAGCCCGATTTTGGCCGGCGCTGCAATGGCTTTTAGCTCGGTCTCGGTGGTTTCCAATTCACTGAGGCTCAGGACTTTTCGCCCGAGATCGGCGGCGGTTGTAAATACGTAGTAACGGTAAATGCGTCGCACGGCAACGAACGTCAAGCGTGGTGAAGGATAGTTTAGAAGAGGACTCGTGGAAACTGCAATCTGGTTGCTTGCTGTTTTAGGAATCTATTATTTCCTGGGGCGCAAAGGATGGATGGCTTGAAGTCTCAAGAGTCCTGCGGGGTAGGGCTGTGGGCATACATCCGGAAATTCCAAGGGGAGCGTTCCGGTAGCAAGAAAAATTGAGAGGCCTTGAGTTTGAAATCTTGGATCAGGCTTGCCCTTGTGACTTCAATCGCGGGAGGAGTCGTCGGGCTTCTGGCGTACGGCTTTACGCGTGATGCGCGCCACATCCAATCTCCTCTCATTGCCAAACAAGCCGCTCCATTCACTCTGACGCTTTTCGACGGACGGACAATCATGCTCCAAGACTTTCGGGGCAAGGCGGTATTCCTCAATTTCTGGGCTTCCTGGTGCCCGCCTTGCCGCGCGGAAGCAAGGGCACTGGAGGCTGCGTGGCAGAAGAATAAGGAACCGGATGTTGTTTTTCTCGGGATTGATATTCAGGACACGGAAGAAGATGCGCGGGCTTTTGTTCAAGAGTTTGGGGTTACTTATATGAATGGCCGGGACCCCAGCGGGAAAATCGCCGTCGACTATGGCGTGTGGGGAATTCCGGAATCATTCTTTATCGACCCGCAGGGTCGGATCACCTACAAGCACGTGGGAGGCATAGGAGCGTCTACTGTCGAGGCCAAGTTGTATGAAGCTCTCAAGGGCATCGTCAGCGCGGAAGAGGGTAAAGGCGAATACCGTTCAGTTCGGTAGTGGAAACTAAAATGACTGCGATTGTAATACTGCGCCGGCTGCTATGGGCACTTGTGGCGTTTGTTTGTGTGGCGATTGTCGGGGTCGCTATCTGGCGATGGCAAGGACGGGCGATGTCGGAAGCAAAGTCGGAACCGCTTCTGGAAGGACTGAAAAATTTTGGCGCAGTGCCAGACTTCACGTTCACCGAGCGGAGCGGGCGAAAAGTCAGCCTTGCGGATCTCAAGGATAAAGTCTGGGTGGCGCAGTTTTTTTACACCCATTGTACCGATATTTGTCCTCTGACTGTGCCTCAAATGGGCCTGCTTCATCTGGAGTATCTGAACGACCCGGAGTTTCGATCAGCGGTTCATTTCGTATCGATCACCGTTGATCCGGAA
Organism: Deltaproteobacteria bacterium; assembly: GCA_030688735.1. GTDB lineage: Bacteria > Desulfobacterota > Binatia > UBA9968 > UBA9968 > JACPFE01. Next base: position 10,898 of record JAUYJC010000089.1, on the reverse strand, counting down.
CGGGATACGCCCGAGGTTCTGAGCAAATACGCTCATCGCTTCAGCGCTGATCCCGATCTGTGGCTCTTTCTTACAGGAGAGAAGGCGGACACCTATCGCCTTGCGCAACAGGGTTTCAAGCTAGGAATTGGAGAGGAACTAAATGCTCCTGAGATTGCAAAGAAGACCGGAGAGGAAAAAGAATTTTTTCACAGCAACCGGTTAATCTTAATCGACCGAAAGGCGCAAGTCCGCGGCTATTACGCCGGGATTGACGCGGAGGCCATGGTGCGCCTGCGGCGCGATTTCAAGATTCTCTTAGCGGAAAAATTAACCTCCTGAAATGTAGACAAGGGTTATGTATCCAGTTCTCGTGCAGTTCGGAAACTTTGAGCTTCGTTCCTACGGAGTCATTGTTGCCCTGTCTTTCTCAGTCGGTTTCTGGCTGAGTAGCAAAGAGGCAGAAAGAAAAGGCCTCGACCCTAAACTCATCCAAGACTTTACTGTCTACGCTCTTTTCGGTGGCATCGTAGGCGCTCGAATCTATTTCGTTCTGTTTTCTGAGCCGGCCTATTTTTTACGACATCCCTGGGAGCTACTGGCCCTGTGGCACGGGGGAATAGGAGTCATCGGCTCTCTTTTTGGCGGCGCGCTTGCAGCCTTATGGTACTGCCGGCAGAAAGAGCTCTCCTTCTTGAAGCTGGGCGACACGCTGGCTCCCGGGATCGCTCTCGGCCAGACGATCGGGCAGTTTGCCTGTCTGTTTAATGGCGACAGCTACGGAAAACCCACGGATCTGCCGTGGGCGATCACGTATACTGATCCACGCTCCCTCGCACCCCTGAATATCCCGCTTCATCCGATCGAGATCTACGAAATGGCAGCATATTTTTTGGTGTTCCTCGTGGTCTGGAACATGAGAAAGACATACCAGGCTGATGGATTTGCCTTCCTCACCTATCTCTCGGCTTATGGAGTGGCACGGTTCTTCGTGGAATTTTTCCGTGGCCAGCCGGCCATCTTTGCCTGGGGAATCCCCGCCGCGCAGGTGTTTGCCGTGGCAATGACTTTGATCTCCTTAGCCGGATTTCTTTTGCTACATAGCGCGCCGAGACTTGCGAGATGAGTCCAGAAACACAAAGAAAGACGCTGCGAGTCGTCAAGATCGCTCTTCTGATCGTACAGGTGGTGATTGTCGTATTCCTGCTGGGGTCCGCTGTCATGGACTTTTCGAGTGCCGTCGTTACCAATGAAGAAAAAATGTCTTTCGATAAATGGTACGGAAATTGGCCGACGGTATTCATGATTACCGCGGTCTTCTTCTTTTTCCTGTTTTACTTGACCCGTCCGCGTAAGCCGAAGGAATGGAAGGGTGCAGGGCTTGCGGTCGCTTTCTTTATCAGCCTTTTCACAGAAATGTTTGGTATCCCGCTCACCATTTATCTCGTAGCGCCTCTTCTGGGAGTTGACCCCAAACTATTCGGCATGTACGAGAGCCACCTCTGGGCGTATCTTCTTTCACGGACAGGGATCATCAGCTTGGAAGCCGGCGTTTTCATGGTAATGTTCTTGAGCACAGTCCTCATTGTTCTGGGATTTCTTCTTCTTGCCAGAGGCTGGAAGAAAGTCTATCAGGGCGGAAGCGTGCTGGTTACCGACGGCCCGTATGCCAGACTGCGCCATCCGCAGTACGTAGGACTGATTTTCCTGGTCGTCGCCTTTCTTATCATGTGGCCGACTATTCTCACCATTCTGTTAGCTCCCTTTCTTATCGTCAGGTACATCCTCTTGGCGCGGGAAGAAGACCGGGAACTTGAGAAGGAATTCGGTGAGGATTTCAGGCGCTACCGAGAAAGGGTACCGCCGTTTATTCCTTTAAAAAGAAATAGGAGTTAAGGGATAAAAGCTCTGCGGGTCAGGGCCGGAGGCAGACTACCAAGGCCTGTAAGAGAGACGATGGTTCAGACCATCACCGGAAAGAATCGGAGTTTATTGAGGGCGTGAAACAATGAGTTGTAAACTCAACAATCGTTTTTTTCTGTTTGCCTCAGTCTTATGTCTAGGTGTGCTTCAGATTTCCGTTCCATATCTGCTGTCCGCTGAAAAACAGCCAAGCAGTAAAAGGGTCAATTACAAGCTCGTTTCCAATCTGCAGGAGATAAAGGATCGCTCCCCTGCCCCCGGCTTTACGCTTCCCGATCTTGAAAGAGGAAAGGTCAGCCTCAAGGATTTTCGCGGGAAGCTTCTTATGCTCAATTTCTGGGCGAGCTGGTGCGTCCCTTGTCGCGAGGAGATGCCGGCTATGGAGCGCCTTTACCAAAAATACAAAGATCGCGGCTTCGTGATACTGGGTGTGAATCTCAAGGACGACAAAAAGAGCGCCATCTCCTTTGTCAGGGAACTTAAGATCACTTTTCCAATAGGGTTCGATCCCAACGGAGAAGTCGGCCTCCTATACGGCGCCTGGGGGCTTCCCGCCACCTATCTTATCGATACAAAGGGAATCGCTCTGGCGCGAGCCTGGGGACCTGCCGATTGGTTTAGTCCCGGGGCCAGAGAGCTTATTGAAGCACTGTTGGATGCGAAGAATGATCCGAGCAACCATTAAGGAAAGGAGGGGAGACTCATGTTTAACTGGCATATGCAAAAACGCGTAATATTTTTGGCGGTGAGCTTCATCTCTTTCTCTGCTTACACACGTTCGGTCCTCGCCTGCGGCGGGGTGACGGCAACGATTGCCGACGAACCACAAGCTTTCGGCACAAGGACGGAGAGCGGGCCAGGAGGCACAACTTTACACGTTGATAAATCCGGGAATGTCTATGTTGCCGCCAAGGAGATCAAGATCTCCAGCGCAGTAGCCGACGCTATTGCGGAGCGGTACTTGGAGAAAACCCACAAGCGCCACGAGCATTTGGAGTTTGAGGCGTTCACCTACGATCACGGCGACCTCGTCTACATGTATCACGCCGACGTTCCGAACCTAGCCTACAGCGTTCACGTCGGACCCTTAAAAAGCGTTGCCGACCATGCTCACGTCCACGTCTCGGCGCTGACGGGGGACGTCTACGGGCCTGGCTGGGGTTTCGGATCGGGCGCCGTCGAGATGAAATACGATTCGAAGGACTACCCGGCTGATTTAAAGGATAAGCGCCTGCCTTACTTGCAGTTCAATACCAATTTCATAGCGCGGGAAGGAAGGCCGCCCAAAGTTGACGGACGGATTGAAAAAGACGAGTGGCAAGGAGCGGGTCATGAGATAATCCACATTGGGACGTCGAAGAGTGAAGTTACTGAGTACGGCTGAGGTGGACCCGGACAGGCGGTCGCCTACAAGCCAGAGCGCTATAAGATCGAGATTTATTCTAAAAGTCACAATGGGATCATCTATTTCGGCGTGCGCGCGGATAGCACGAAGTGGTTAGCGCTTTTGCTCAAGGATTTCGAGCATCACGGCATGATCGGGGATTTCAACGACGCAAAGCTACTTACGGTCAAGGGAGTTGAAGATTATTTCCTTGCCGGATCTTCGTCGCGGAAGGAGCCGGGGCCGCGCAAGCTGGCCGGGGTTCACACCTGAATGGCCGCCGCGTCCCTGGTCAGGGACAAAGAAAGCAACCTCGAACAAGCAGCGTTTCGGAAAGTTGAGATGGGCATGGAATACGAGTTTGCCTTTCCTTATCAGAATGAAGATTTGGGAGATTCCTTTTGGCAGATGGGCAAGGCCTACCAGATCGCTATTCTTGTGGGTTCAACCGAAGAGTTTAAAGGCGTCACGGAAGATACCTGGATGAGCGATCAGATTTATATTCGGCTTGGGTCTCGGTCACAAGAATCTATTTACCAGCCCCCTTACTTGGCCGGGGGCGATACAGCGAAACATCGGGAACATTCACCTGGAGGAGAGCATGGGCAAAAAGGACAAGAGAGATAGGAAAGCAAAACGAGAAACCGCAGGAAGGAGAAAACGCTCGAAGCTCTGGCCGATTGGCATCCTTGTTTTAGCGGCCGGTTTAGTGGTCGCGTTAGTCTTCTTCCCCAGAAGTGAGCCCTGGGGTTTGCCTGCAATTCCCCGCAATCCGAGACCGGCGACTCTTTCGACGGAATTATTTACCGGCCAAATCGCGAAGGTCTATCGTATTGCCCAAGAAGTCCCGGAGTTACTGGAACGAATGCCCTGTTACTGCGGCTGCTATGTGAATCCGGGACACCAAAACAATTTGGACTGTTACACGGATCGTCACAGCGTTGGCTGAAAGATCTGCCAAGACATTACGCTGGATGCGTATGCAATGTACAAAAAAGGTCAGAAGATTGAGGATATTCAAAAGGCAATCGATGCAAAGTATTCTAGATATTGGCCTTATGAAAAGAAATGGCCGCTGTCGTAGGCCTTTTGCCGTTCAAAAAATTTACTCTCTTTTGGTTCCGATATGGGTTCTTTGGATTTCCACTGCTGCACTTGGCCATGATGTGCCGGAGCACCTTGACCCCGAACTCCTCACCGGCCGGCGCACGTGGTTGCATCTGACGATTCAGTGGATCCACCTGGTCACGTTTGCGTTGTGGATGGGTCTTACCGCGGGAACGCTCCTTCTCAAAGTGGCGGTGCCGTTAGATCACCTGCTTTACGGTTCGTGGATTATTTTTCTAATAATGCTTGCCACGGGCACCTATAACGCGGAATGGAGCGCCGGTATTTCAGAAACACCCAGCCTGTTTTTGCTATCCGTCCTAGGGAAAGTTCCTTACGGGACTACTTACACCATTGCCCTGGCTGTCAAGGTAGGTCTCTACGGAGTTACTGCTTTGATGACGCTGATTATTACGGTCATGCACTTGCGATCGCGAATGCGCGAGGCGGCGTTGCGGAAAACATTTCTCATCGCCGGATCGGCGCTTGGCGTGCTGGTGGCCCTGGCAGCCGCCGTTGTGCTTTTCTATCACGAAGCCGCGGACATATGGCCGAACCAACTTCATTCCTCAGGTGGGGTGATGGGACCCGCTGGTCCGTTGGGTCTCGTCGAAGCGGTGGGCGAGAGCGTTCCCAACGACTTTCGGTTGCTTGGGACAAAGGACGCTTGGATCGATATCGGAGTACGCTGGGTTCATTTGCTTGGATTTGGTCTGTTGCTTGGGGGGACAGCTATGGCGGCTGTCTTTGGCAATGTTTCGCCAAAAAGGTTCCTTCAGTATTCGTGGATTGTGATCGCCATCCTAAGCTTGTCAGGGATCGGAAACATGGCGCGTTGGACTCCTTTTTTCGTTTCGCCATACTTCTGGAAGTTACCCGCTTTATCCCCTATTCGATTCGGCGCCAGCTATACCGTTTTTATGGCCGTAAAGCACGCTTTGGTCTTCGCAGTAATAGCATTGATCGCGCGACAGACTTATGACTACGCCAAAGTTAGACGCGGTGATACATATGGCACTCTATCCTTTCGTCCTTACTACCTTATGGAAACCATTCTTGGGCTTGCGATTGCATATATCATGATCATCGTCCTCCTCCTTCACGAAGGAGTCGATCACGCCTTATGACGCGCTTGGGCATCGAACGTAAAGGATGAGTTGTTAGGCTGCGGATGAGCATGAATTTCACCTCACGAGAGCTAGCGAGGAAGTATAATCGGTTTGCTCGCTGGTACGACTTGGTCGAGGGTGTACCTGATCTCCTGGGCGTTAGAAGGTTACGCCAACGGTTGCTGCGCCAAACATCTGGAAAGGTTTTGGAAGTTGCTGTCGGAACAGGGAAAAACCTGCGCCACTATCCCCGTAATTGCCGACTAGTCGCCGTCGATGTCAGCGAAGAAATGTTAAACGTCGCGCGCAAACGAGCGGGGAAATTATCCGTGGACGTTTCTTTCCTGTTGGCGGACGCGGAGGCTTTGCCATTTTCGCAACAGAGCTTTGACATGGTTGTCTCCTCCCTTTCTGGCTGCACGTTTCCAAATCCTGTGACTGCACTTCAAGAGATGGCTCGAGTTTGCCGAGCCGGGGGAAAAATTCTTCTGTTGGAGCATGGGCGAAGCGATCGCGACTGGCTGGGGCGCTGGCAGGACCGCCACGCCGATCAGTTTGCGAAGCCGCTCGGCTGTCGCTGGAATCGTGAACCGCTCAATCTTGTACGGGAGGCAGGCTTAAAGGTGGTTGACGTGAAGCGGATCTTCTTTGGAATCTTTCATCAGATTGATGCTATAGCGGAGCCATAGCTGCTTGTATCGCTCGTGTCACATCTCCTAGGCAACAGGTGCCCGCCGGGTTTTTGACCTCACAGGCACAACGCCCAGCCTTGACTTCTTGGGTGATTATTCCTTGCGCTGTGGAATGACCTTTGGTTTGAATCTCTGCCCTAATGCTCGCAACCGTGTGGTTAAAGCAATAACAGACGGGACCTTCATAGTTCCGCTCCTTGAAGTTAACGGGAACTCGCAGGTCGCTTTTTTCAAGCTGAACTTCGCCAGCATAATAAACAACGGGGCAATCACGGTTGCGGCACAGTTTGTATTCCGCGGCGCTAAGTTTGGCAGCTTCTACCTCGGTCTTTGCCATGGCCCCCACGGTGGCAAGAGGCACCGGCTTACCCTTTTCACCGCAGCGAGGGCAGAGGACGGTATCTTTCTGACGAGTTTCAACGACAGAATAGCAGTCCGAAGACATAATTTTCTCTATCTGAAGTGCGGCTCCTTCAACCGCTCCTCTTCTGCTTCCGCCACCCGTAGAGAGTGAGGATCACGAAGAGCCCTAGAAGGGGGAAGAGTGCGTAATCTAAAAAAGGTGTGAAAACCGCCAAGCCGATTAATCCAAGGATAAACGCGAGAATGGGCGTGGCGCAGCAAATCGCCGTAACGATCGATCCCCACAGACCGGCCCTAAAGCAGCGATCGTTTTTCATCTGCGCGATTCCATCCTTCATTGCACGGACTTTACTTTGAAACCTGCCTTGACCACGGCGTGGGAAAGTTGCTCTACCCCTACCGTTTTAGGATCGTAAACCACGCTCGCCTCACCTTTTTTCCAGTCCACGTCAACTTTCTTAACCCCGTTCACTTTGAGCAAAGAGCTACGCACCGTAACCCCACAGTCAGATCAGGTCATCCCTTCGATCTTGATGAGAACATTTGTGTCAGGTTCGTTAGCACCGACGTATGGGAAAACGAGAAAAACAAGGAGGACAGGGATGAGATATTTCATTATGCTGTTCATGGTTTCACCTTCTCAATTTTTTCAATGATAAAGTCCGTTCCTTGCGGGGTCAATGTAAAAAGAACTTTGTCCCCGGTACGCACGTTGTTAAGGGTTTCACCCGACCTGAGAGGAAATTCCATAGTCATCGCCGGCATGAGACCTTTAATCTCTTCGTGCTTGAGCGTGATCTTCTTTGCGTTTTCATCCAGGCTGACCACCGACCCTCTACCGTCGTACGTTGTTCCACTCTCGGCGAGTGTCGCCGCCCGGATCTGAGGGAAATAGATTGCTAGAATGACAAGCGCGGTCGTGACGGCTAAGAGCCACTCGTCCCTGCCGAACCTGTAATTTGTGAGGGTCAACGTACCGGTCGTGTATTTTTTCCTAAACGTTGTAAAAAACGAATATCCCAAAGCCACAAGAGCGAGGGCTATAAAATAGTTCCTGTAGACCGCCAAACTGGCGAGCGCTCCAAGGCCGGCGATTCCCAGGCTCGCCGCCAAGGCAGGCCCGATTCAGCAGACCGAAGCGATTATCGAAGAGCCACCGGCGCCCAGCCGGGAAATGGATTCCTTCATGTAGATCTCCTAATCTTTGATTCGCGTGCAAGCGTAAAGGTTCTCTGCATGGCCAGCGATGACCTCTCGTGCCAGCGTAACGATCTTTTTAACTCGCTCATCCGTGACCCGGTAGTAGACACTTGTCCCTGCTTTCCGTGTAGTGATGTAACCACACCATTTCAGGCATGCTAAGTGATTCGAGATGTTGCTTTGTGGGGCCCCCGCTAGCTTGATGAGTTCGGAGACGTTCTTTTCGCTGTCCAACAGGAGTTCGACAATGCGCAACCTGGTTGCATCCCCGAGTCCCTTAAAAAACTTCACCAAAATTTCGTCTGATGCCCCTAGCGCAACCGCTTTTGTTTTTGCTTTCTGCAAAGCTCGTCTCCCTTCACGTAATTATTATATCATAATCTATTAATATAATGATTAATGGTTGTCAAGCGTGATTGCTCATCTTGTGTTGCGTCCACGAAAGCGGACAGCGCAGCCACTAGACTGTACGATCACCGACTGCTTAATTATATCGGAGGGCCTGAAGGTTACCGAGACTCGCGCAGCGGGTTCTGTAAGGGGTGTGCGGGCCTAATAAATGGCTGGGTCACAAAGAGGTAAGATTCGTTTTTACCACGGTTCCATCTATTTTTTCCTGCGCGAAGCCCAGCGGAGAAGAAATTACGTGGGTGGTTGCACAGAAAGTCAAAATCAGACCAATCATCACTTTATTTTTAATCATCTCAAATCTCCTGTCTTTACGGATGATCTTCAAGTCTGCCGTCCCTGATATGCAGGATTCTATCCGCCATCTGAGCCAACGGTTCGGCGTGCGTCACGACCACGACCGTGCGCTCTCCCGAGATCCCCTTCAGTAGCTCATAAATCGTCCGACCAGCCTGCGAGTCCAAGTTCCCCGTCGGTTCATCTGCCAAAATGAGCGGAGGATTGTTTGCTAAAGCTCTTGCGATCGCCACGCGCTGCATCTCCCCGCCACTCAGCTCGTTTGGCCGGTGTTTGAGACGTTGTCCCAATCCAAGCCGTTCGAGCAAAGAACTCGCCCGCCGAATCCTCTCAGGCTTTGGCACACGGTTAAATTCCAAGGGAAGCATGACGTTCTCCAGAGCCGTGAGATTGGGAATCAGGTTGAAGGTCTGGAAAACAAAGCCCACGGTTTCTCGCCGAAAGCGAGTCAGCTCCCTTTCTGGAAGGCCATTCAAAACCTTCCCCGCTACCCTGACTTCGCCGCGTGTTGGCCGATCCATTGCGCCGATCATATGCAGCAGAGTGGATTTGCCGCTCCCGCTGGGACCAACAATCGCGACCATGCCTGTCGTCGGGATCTCCTGATTGATCCCGTCCACGGCCTTTACGACCTCGTCGCCTTTCTTGTAGTGCTTCGCTACGTCTCTAAGCTCGATTAACGCCTTTTTCTCACTCATGTTTCATTGCCTCTAATGGAGATAGTTTAACGACCTGCCACAGGCCATATGCGCTCCCGATAGCCGATGCGAGAACTGCACCCAAAATCAGAAGACCCAAACCTGATACGGAAATCTGATTGCTGGCGCTTAGGCTCTGTACAAGCGGCTTGTAATGGCTGGGAAGGAAAGGTGTTATGCCGAAGGCAAAAACGGGACCTGTAATCGTCTCGCCGAGGATCCTGAACAGGATGAGTGCAACCAAACCACCTAGAAAAGTCAGCGCGATTGCCTCCGTAAGGACTTCAACGGTGACGCCGCCATCACTTGCCCCAATGGCCTTCAAGGTACCTATCTCTTTTGACCGCTCCCGAACCTGCATGAGCGTCACGAAGAAGATGACGGTGATCATCAAAACCAGCGCGAGAAGGCCGCCCACCATCGTGAGGCGGGTCACCGTCCGGCTAGTGGTTGCCGTGAAAACAGCAGCTCCCTTCGGCGCCAGGATATCCGCCACGTCTCCAACCACTTCCTGAAGCCTCTTGGTAACAGATTCGACGTTGTCAACAGAGTTCACTCGGACAAAGACCCAGGAAATCCCTTGATTGACAGCGTAGATGTCGCGGAAGGTATCCAACGGCATAAAGAGCTGAAGGTCGCCAAAAACGTACCCGCTTGCGTACATGCCGATGATGTTAAGCGTGCGCTTAGGTCGGTCCATGGGAAAAATGACGGGATGTGAGCGAGTGGGATCTACGACGAGGCTCGCCTGACCGCTTTCAATATTCTGAGGCGAGATGCCGGCCCACTTGGCGTACCCCTGCCCGATGATCGCAACGTCCTGTCCCCGATCACTGGGAGTAAAGTCACGGCCCGCTATGATCCGGGGGTTTCCGGCCTCACCGTGAGACTCAAGGCGCTTCACAGCGTTAGGCTCAAGGCCGACGTGCATGACGAAGTTCGGCTCCGTGATGGGGGCCATCGCGAGAAGATAAGGCTCCACATCAACTACATGCCCAATCCGGCTTACCTTCTCCAGGACATCGTGAGGCAAGATGCGGTCTTGTCCCACCATGTTGATATGCCCCATGGACCCTCTGGCGCGGAGCTGGAGCAACGTATTCACGTCGCGCTTCAGAACTTCGGTCTGGCCTTGAATCGCGTCACCGATCGCTTGCATGATGAGAAGCAGAAAAAAAGGTACTGCGATCAAAACGACCACAACGGCCAGTCGCACCTTGCTGCGGATGAGATTGCGTAATCCCAAAAGAATCATTCCCATAGCAACTCCTTAATTGCTCTTCATAGCTTGGACCGGACTCAGGCGAACCCCTTTGATGATCGGGTAAAGGCTGCCAATCGAGGCAAAGGCGAAACCCCCGAGGATGATCAAGACAAATGTGTTTCGGTCCAGGGTCGTGACTATGCCCAGATTCCGCTGGAGAATCTCTAACGATAACGCGGCCACGAGCACAGCTCCTACTCCGGCGATCAGGATCAGAGCGGCGACCTCGGCCAGGAACTGTTTGGTGATTTCGAGATTCGACGCGCCAAGTGCCTTTAATGTGCCGATTTCCCGAGTCCGCTCCCTGGTAGCAAGCACCATGACGAAGACGACTAATTGTACTGTGTTAAATAATAAGGCATTATGGCGATATCTTCAAGTGATGTGGGAGATACGCCATGGGCAAGAGTCTGGAATCGCGATTCGAACGCTATGCCGATGTGATGGTTGAGGCGCTGGGACATGCGGATCGGG
>JAUYJC010000086.1 GCA_030688735.1 Deltaproteobacteria bacterium | reverse complement strand
ATCACGATCATGCGCAATCAGAATCAGAGCAACTCTGTCAATCGGGAGTTCGCCAAGACTTCGCGCAAATGCCCACCCTTCTGCATTCAGCCCGGTGAGCTAGCGCCTGGCGTGAAAACCATAGCTGAACTCGAAGTGTTGCACATTCTCAAGAGAATAAGCGACGGCAATGCGTCCATGATGGTGATCGACTCGCGTACGCCGGCCTGGGTAGAAAAGGGCATCATCCCCGGGACGGTGAACATCCCGTGGGACACACTTAATATCGGCAAGTCGGATCCGCCCGCCGTGCAAGAAATTCTAGAAAACCAACTGGGCGCCAAGCGGCGGGATGGCTACTGGAATTTCGACAACGTTAAGACGCTGGTGCTGTTCTGCAATGGCCCTTGGTGTGGACAGTCATCGACCACGATCAAGGACCTACTGAAAATCGGCTATCCGGCGCACAAAATCCTCTGGTATCGCGGCGGTATGCAGGATTGGGAAAGCCTCGGGCTGACCACCCTCAGGCCAATGGGCAAATAGACGCTTGCAGACGGCAGCCGCCAGCCTGGCGGCACCGTGGGTTCGTCAGCTGGCGAATTTTTCTTCGATGTCACCGCCTTGCCTTGCGCATTGCCGACCAGCAGCAGGTCATCGCCAACCTGGTGACGGTGGACAGCGAGCAGCGGCTGGGCCAGACGCTGTTACAGTTGGCCCGCACCATGGGCAAGAAAGACCCGCACAGCATTCGCATCGAGCTCAACATTTCCCATGAAGAATTGTCCGAGATGGTGGGCACGACGCGGCCGCGAATCAGTTTGTTTATGGAGCGGATTTAAGCACCTTGGGCTGATTGAGAGAGGTGCAGAACGCTTTCTCATCATCAAAGAAAAAAACTCACCGATTACCTGGCCCAGATCGCCTAGAGCGGCTGGGCGGTTCCGCCGATCTCCCACGATAATTCTTTTCAAAATGGTCCAATATTGGACAGCAATCCTTCTCCAGTCGGCGTACCGTTAGCTCCAAAAGGAGGTAACTGACTATGGGACTGATATTGCTAATCGTCTTGATTCTGTTCCTGGTAGGCGGTTTACCCAACTGGGGTTATCACTCGTACGGCTTTGCACCGTCGGGGCTCGCCGGGGTGGTGTTGATAATCATCGTTGTTCTACTCCTGACCGGCAGACTCTGAGGGGCGCCGAACGGCACGGTGGTAACGGTTGCGACGTGGACAAGCACGTCGCAACAAACCCTTACCAAGGGCTAGGAGAATGCCATGACCAAACAAATCGAGATCCACGGTCGGCGCGTCAAACTCTACAGCTCAGACAAAGGGCGCACTTGGTCGAGTAGTCCGCAATCGATCGTTGCTTACGGGCAAAGGAAACAGATGTTGCGCTACGACCTACAAAAAAGGTTTGAACGAATCGAGGACATTCAGGACCCCGATCCGAATACTGTTGTTGAACTTACGATTCGCAAGAATCCCACGGAACATTAAGACGACAAACGAGCCCTCTCGCCTGCCCCTTCTGTGAGTAATGTTATGGGCATCTGGCTCAACGGTAAAGCCGTATCACGTGAAAGAAAGAAGAAACTGACATGAACCATATTTTCTACATCAGTCGTTCGACAAGCACTTGATAGAACCGTCTTCGCATGGAGCAAGGTTGACGGCAAGGCGTGCCAAGCCGAGCCCAATAAGTAGGGGGCACTAAAGTCAAGTGAATGCCCATTAGAGATTAAAACCGCGACTGGATTATCGATGAACATAACTAGAGGCGAGATAAGGGTTGGTAGATTCCTGATCCCATACCGGCTCTTTGGTCAAGGCAACCGATTCATGGTCTGTGTGAACGCTGCCCAGCAAACCATGGCAGCATGGAGACCAGTCGTAACCTATTTTTCAAAGGATTACAGGTTGTTGCTCTTCGATTTTCCCGGTCAGGGGCGAGCGCAAATCATCTCCGGTTCTGCCGTGGTTGCCTTAGATGAGCAGGTCGAAGTCTTGCACCAAGTTCTATCAGCACAAAATCCCCCTGAAAAATCGATCGTTGCCGGCGCCTCCTGGGGGGGCATCGTAGTTGCAGTGTTTGCCTCGCGATTTCCTCGCCTGGTGGACAAAATTATCTTGGCCAGTTTTGGCATCCGGGTAAACGAAAAGTTGGTGCAGGCGATTAGAGAAGGCCAAAAATTGAATGGAACTGCAACCGGGGAACAGGTGGCCGACATAATCGTCAAGTACTTTGGGCAGCATCTAAACGAAGCCTTCAAACAGAAAATGTATGATCAATTTAGAAATATCAAACGGGAGCATTTGGAGAATTTTCGTGCGCATGGCCAGTTACTCGAAACTACCAAGCATATTAACGAGGTTGTCGACCTGCACAGCATCAAAGCGCAAACACTAATAATCAATGGCGAAATGGATACCGTCATGGATTTAGAAGACGTTACCCTCGCGGCGGCCCAGATCGCCAATTGTGTGGTAAAAATTGTCCCGGGTGTGGGACACTTCTTGCACAATGAAAGCGATGATGTTCTCAGTATTTATCGAGCTTTTCTGGCCTTACCGTCCGAGCGTCAACTGAGCACCGTTTAGTTATTTCTTGAATGTACGTCAGGAAAAAACGCGGTCGGATCTTTTTGTAAATCCAATCTGAAGGAGATCGTCGTTCAAACGGCAATACCAGTCAGGAGGAAAATTGAACCGTTTACGTCTGCTCCTGTTTGGGCGGTTGCCCCGTTGGGGTTATCGATCGTACGGTTATGCCTCGTCGGGTTTCGCCGCGGTGGTGTCGACGGCGGGTCATCTATGCCGTCCTGTTACTGATGGCGTTCGTGCTCGGCTTTGTCCCGATGTGAATTAAGTACCGTGGGCGCTCCGCCAGTCTTTCTAAGGCAGCACATCAGCTAAACCCGGCCCGGATACAGAATACCTATGGGTTTGCAGTCATTGACGCGCGGCGGGGCGATTCTGAGCCAGTCCGTCAAGTTGCCAGCGACTATTTTATTTTCTTACGGACAGAGACCGACAGTGGGAATCAGTCAGCCCGTGCCGCGGGCGACCTCGGCATCTGGTGGCTGCGGTTTTACGAATTGGGCTTCTCACGGAAGGAGGTGAATGACATGAACCTGACAAAGAACCTGGGAATGCTACTGCTGGGCATCTGGCTCGTTGTGACGGGCTTATTGCAAGTGGTTACCATTCAAATTCCAGCCATCGGCACGATACTGGCTCTGCTTGCTATCGTCGCCGGTGTTTTGATCCTGATGGGTCGGTAACCTTTTCGATTTGGGTGAATGACACGGACTTCCACCGGCCTCATGCGGCGCCCTCACGGGCGCACGATGCGGCCGGGAAGCCGACGAATGGACCTTACGATAAATAAGCTCGACCAGATCCTAAAAAGTACGCAGGCACAAATAAACTCCCTACGGCAGCGGCAGGCCAAGGGGCGTTCAACAAATTATCGGTGATGGAAGCACAGACCCAAAGCGACGGTGCGCCAGGAGTTTCACTCGAAACCGTGGGTGATGCCACGCTCGTCGTGCAACTTTCCGGCGCCTGGCGACTGCAAAAAAACGTTGCCTCTGTCAGCCCGATGCAAAAAGCACTCGAGACTGCCCATATTCGCGGCATTCGCTTCGAGGCAAAAGCTCTCTCATCTTGGGACAGCAGCATCCTTATTTTTTTGACGAAAGTCACTGAGCTCTGCCGCCAACGGGACATCGTCACCGACCGGGAAGGCTTGCCGAAGGGGATTCGGCGTCTCCTGGAACTCGCCGAGATAGTGCCGGAACAAGAAGGAGCCAAACAGGCGACGGATCCGCCGTCCTTCTTGGCGCGGGTCGGTACGGCCTCGACGGGTTCTTACATCTCTTTGTCTGAGATGCTGCACTTTCTCGGCGAAGTGACGTTGACGTTCGTCAAGCTGGTCCAGATGCGCGCGCGCTACCGGACCGCCGATCTGTTTCTTATTATCCAAGAATGCGGCCCGCAAGCGCTGCCCATCGTCACGCTCATCAGCTTTTTAGTGGGCGTTATCATGGCATTTGTCGGCGCTATTCAACTCCAGCAATTCGGCGCCCAGATCTATGTGGCGGACCTCGTCGGGATCGCCGTCGTTCGCGACATGGGCGCCATGATGACAGGGATCATCATGGCGGGGCGGACCGGCGCCGCGTTCGCGGCAAAGCTCGGCACGATGAAGGTAACTCAGGAAATCGACGCATTGATCACGCTGGGATTCTCACCGCTGGAATTTTTGGTGCTGCCGCGCGTGATCGCCCTTTGCCTGATGATGCCTTTGTTGTGTCTGTACTCCGATCTGATGGGAATCCTGGGCGGCGCTGCGGTGGGCCTGTGGATGCTCGACCTTTCGTGGACCACCTACTACCACCAGACCGTGAATGCGATCTCCTTAACGGCCCTGTTCGGCGGCGTCTTTAAGAGCGTGACTTACGGCGTGCTGATCGCTTTGTCGGGATGCCTGCGCGGCATCCAGTGTGGTGGCAGTGCTGCGGCTGTGGGCGAGGCCGCGACCTCCGCCGTGGTCACGAGCATCGTTTTTATCGTCGCGGCTTGCGGTGCCTTGTCCGTGGTATTTCATATCATTGGGGTTTGACATGAACAGCGAAAGTGCAACTGAGATCGAAGCCGAAGCGCAAATTACCGTGCGCAATCTTACCCTGGGTTACGGCTCCGTCGTCTTGATGCGCGATCTCAACTTTACGGTCAAGCGGGGAGATGTGTTTATCATTATGGGCGCCAGTGGCTGTGGCAAGAGCACGTTGCTGCGCAACATGATCGGTCTCATCGAACCGAGCGAGGGGGAGGTCTTCTACGAAAAGGCGAATTTTACCCGCTCGGATGCCGAGGAGCGGCGGAGTTTCTTTCACCGCTTCGGCGTCCTGTATCAGAGCGGTGGTCTTTGGAGTTCCTTGACTCTCGCCGAAAACGTCGCGCTGCCGCTGGAAGAATACACCGATCTCGGCCCGATCGAGATTCGCGAGATCGCTTTGTTTAAGCTCGCGCTGGTCGGCCTTAACGGCTTTGAAGATTATTACCCGTCGCAAATCAGCGGCGGCATGCGGAAGCGCCTGGGCTTGGCTCGCGCCATCGCGCTCGACCCCGAGGTGCTTTTCTTCGATGAACCTTCGGCTGGGCTCGATCCCATTAGTTCGCGCCGGCTTGACGACCTGATCTTGGCATTGCGCGACAGCTTGGGCACGACGGTGGTTGCGGTAACCCACGAGTTGCCGAGTATTTTTACCATCGGTAATAACAGTATTTTTCTCGATGCCGAAACTAAGACCGCGATTGCGGGCGGCGACCCCAAGGAGCTGCTAGCCCACTGTCAAAACGCCAAGGTGCGGGAATTTCTCACCCGCGGAGAAGGGCGGCCTGGTGAGTAAAAAGGCCAATCCCACGCTCATCGGTGCCTTCGTGGTCGGCGCCATCGTTTTGGTTATTGGCGTGGTTACGATCATTGGCTCGGGGCGGCTGTTCCGCAAAACCTACGAGTTTGTGCTCTACTTCGAAGGCTCGGTGAGCGGCTTAAGAGAAGGCGCGCCGGTGAAGTACAAGGGCGTCGAAATTGGCTCAATCACCAACATCCTACTGCAACTCGATGAGGGTGCGGAGGCCAACCGAATTCCGGTAATTATCAAACTCGATGCCAACAAGATCAGCGGCAGCAGAGGAGTCGGCGGCAGTCTGGCGGACCCGGCCGGGCTCAAAGCAGCAATTGGCCGGGGTCTGCGCGGCCAATTGCAAACAGAAAGTATCGTTACGGGTGTGCTGTTCGTCGCGCTGGATCTCGTTCCCGATAGCCCGGCAAAGTTCGTTCAGCCGCCGGGCTCCCGGTACCAGGAAATCCCGACCATCGCGACGACGCTGCAAAAAGCGCAGGATATCCTCGGCAAGCTTCTTGCCAAGGTCGATGACATTGATTTTAAAGCGCTGCTTACCTCCGTTGCTGACGCAGTTAAGAGTATAGAGGGACTTGCGAAAAACAAAGACCTGCAGGAAGCCTTTGCCGGGGTCAATCGTTTAGTCAATAAGCCGGAGTTGCATGCGGCGATCCGATCTCTTGATCAAACCGTGCTGAAAATTTCTCAAGCCGCGGACGGCGTTCAGAAGGTTGCCGGAAGTCTCGATCGCAGCGTGGCCACGCTCTCGACAGATTTGAAAGAGACGCTGACTGGCGTTCGAGATGCGGTCAAGCAGATCCAGGTCACTGTGGCAAACGTGGACGGCTTCGTCGACCCTAACTCGCCGACCACTTATGAATTGACAAAGGCTTTGAAAGAGCTTTCCGGGGCGGCACGCTCGCTCAGGTTAATGGCCGATTATCTGGAGCGGAATCCCAGGGCACTGTTGTTCGGTAAGCCGGAAAGCGAGAGCAAACCATGAGCGGTCGGATGAAACAGGTTCTGGCGATCGTCGCCGCGTGGGTTTCGTTTGGCGGTTGTGCCACCTTTGCCCCGAGAGCCGATCCGTCAAGTTTCTATATCCTTGGGGCTCTCCCCGAAGTGGACTTGGCCGCCGACAAGACCACAGCCGCCGTCAAAGCCGATTTTTCCGTGGGCCTTGGGCCCATTGAATTACCCGGTTACCTCGACCGCCAACAGATCGCCACCCGCACTTCGACGAACCGGTTGAGCTATTCCGAGACTGACCGTTGGGCAACGCCGTTGGCCGAAAGCTTCAGTCGTGTTTTGGGACAAAATATTTCACATCTTGTTAACCCCGCGCAAATGATCCAATTTCCCTGGCAGAGTAACGACGCACCGGATTATCAGGTGAAAATCGAGGTGCTCCAATTCGAGGGCAACAGCGATCAGGAGGCGTGGCTGACGGCGCGCTGGAGCGTGATCGACAGAAACAAAAAGATTCTGGTTGGCCAAAGATCGCAACTGCATCGGCGGGCCGGATCACTATCCACCGAAGATTTCGTGAAGGCGTTGAGTGAGACACTCGGGGATCTGAGCCGTGAAATAGTAAAGACTTTACGGACTTTCCAGAAGCAGAGAACAACTTAACCGAAGGTATTTCGTAATTAATCAAGGGGGGTTAGCCATGTCATTCGGTATTTACCTCGTCGGATACATCATACTGATCGCCGGGCTGGCGATCGGTGCCAATCTGCTCCACGTGCCGATGCAGTGGATCGGGGTGGGCGTTCTCTGTTTGATCGGCCTGGCGATCGTCCATGGTGTGACGGCGACCCGACAAAAGGATCCACAGTCCTAGGGGGTCGGATCGTGCGCCGGGCGTTGCCATGAGCAGCGGGAGGTTGGCCTCTCCTCGGTCTAGCGTCGGAGGACGCACTTATGATTCGGCCGCCGGCTTTTCTGCTGCAATAACAGGTTGCGCTGAAGACCGCGCGCCGGGTGGCGGTCGCCAGGGGTGCGTCCTTCGCCGACTTCTTGCCCGCTACCGATAAGATCCGAGCTAAGGTTCGCGCGGTCAGACC
>JAUYJC010000061.1 GCA_030688735.1 Deltaproteobacteria bacterium | reverse complement strand
TAGAAGTCCGGTTTGTTATGGATCAGTACTCGAATTCACTAACACAATTAAGCGGGAGGGCACACGCCCGTGGGCTGTGCCGGAACACGGCGGTACACGAGCGTTAGGTGATTACCGGTACTGTGGAAATCGAGGCTAGGCCTTACTTGTTCTGGCCCGCCTCGACGAATGCCGCGAGTTTGTCGAGTGCCATCCGCCAGCCGGTTTCGTTGTCAGCTGGCGAGAGGCCAAGCGGCAGGTTGTCGTGTACGCCGAGCACATCCGTGCCGCCGCCCGCATCAGTGAGCGTGAACGTGACCATCATCTCGCCGCGCATCGCGGCATCGACCGTTTCGAACTCCATCAATTCGACCACCTGCTCATTTGGCACGAGCTTGACGAAGTGGCCGTGGTACGTGTCGGTGTGCGCGGTCGTCTTGCCGGTCTCGGTCGGCGCGTCGTACGTGAGTGAGATCCGGAACGAGCCACCTTCGCGGGCGTCGAACGCATGCACGTGGCTGGTCATGCCGGTCGGCACCATCCATGTCGCGACCGCGCGCGCATCGAGAAGCGCGCGATAAACGATCGCGCGGGGCGCGTTCACGCGGCGACTGATGCGGGTCGAGCTCACGCCCGAACTTTAGCACGTGCAGCGAGACGAGCAACACGCCGACCGGGTGGTCGAATCGTGCCGTCCAACGCCCCCGCTAAACGGCTGCGACCGAAGGGAGCAGTCCGCTTGAGCGATTTGTTGGGCGGCGGCTCCGCGATCAAGCACACCTCTGTCTTCTTGACTTCGCCACCCACTATTTCGACGCGCGAGGCGAGGATGTCAGCGTATATGTTTCTCTTCACTCTCCGAGTCCCCATATCCCGGTGATGGGATGTAGAACGCCTTGAGGCGCTCCCCTTCGTATCTGAGCTTCGCGACGAAGCTGCCACCCTGCAAGCGAACTGACTGGTAATCCACCTTCGCTTTAAGACCCTTGCCGCTTGTCACGCGCACGACGACTTTGCCGGAAGGCACCGGCTTTTTGTCCCCGTGTGTCACAACCGTCCCGCGTGCGGTTCGGCCGTCAATCACAAATCTCTGAAACTCGGTCGACTTGCCGGTTACCACTTCCGCCTGTGCGCCGCCCAGCACTTCCAGCGAATGCCGCGGGTTGTCACGCGGGTTCTCGATGAACGACGCGAATGCCACGCGGTTCGGCATACGCTGCATCTCGCGGTACTTGGGCAGGAGTTGTTTCGGATACACGTCGCTTGTCAGGTGGTCCGGCGCATATTCATACATCACCTGTATCTTCCGCGTCTCGCCTGGATTGAGATACACCCACGAGTGCTCAAGATAGGTCCGGTAGAGTGGGTTGCTGTTGCTCGCATTGATCCAGATGCGAGTTCGCACTGGGTAGGGATTCCCGACTTCCATCGTTGTTATCTCTCGCGACGGCGTGGATGTCGTAGAGATGAAGCGGTCGTAGTTCGACTGGGCGAGGTTGTTCAACTCCGTCATCTCCACTACGGCGGGGTTGGCGGGCAACTGGTAGAGCGGGATGCGCACGATCACGCAGAAATGTCCCACTGCTGGCGGGGTCCAGCTGCCTTGAAAGTCAACGGTGGCGCCCGCGGGTACGTCGCGGACATCTGTGCCAAGGAATGTCTCCGGCGCGCCGCCGACGTTGTAGTTCTTGACGTAGAAGTTCGCGCGGACCTGGGGAGCGTCCAGGCCGCCATTGTTTTTGATGCGCGCGATGATCGTGTTCATATTGCCAACCCATGGCACGTTGAACCACGCGCTGTCAGCCAGATTACGTGCGTTTTGGATTTCGATGTCAGGGCTTTGCCACTGGCGATCGGGCGCCGCGGGCCACGGGCGAATCGAAGGATCAGGCTTGCTGTTTACACCATAGCGGATGCGGAGGTCGGCCTTTGAGTTGTTGATGCCGCTGACGTCGACCTTGAAGTCGGTTGGATAGACGGGATCGGTAGTGTCGGTTTCCTCGTAATCCTGGTTGTTGCCGAGCACGGCACCGTCACCGTCGATGTCGCTATTGAGCAACAGAATCCCCGGGCGGGAGATCGGAGGCGAATAGGGCGCCGACACAACATCTGTGCCGAGCACCCTGTTGTCGGTCGGTAGACTTCGGTCGCCGATCTGTGCCGTTTGGCCGATGCGGTATTCGAAGTAGTAGTTCCAGCCGTCGGCGAGACGGATCTCGACACCGGCGTTGCGGCCGGCAGGAGGTGCGCCGTTCTCGATCGGTGACAGGGTGATCGCCTGATCGACGGGCGCGGCCATCGATTGGAAGTTGAAGGTCTGCAGCCAATTCGGCTGGACCCAGCCGAGGATCATGCGATGCGCGATGCTGAAGTGTGGAAACGACTCATCCTCATGCATCATCTCCCACCCGCCGGGATTGCGGCCGGCGACGGCGGGCGTATATTGATCGCCCAAGCCGAGGTTGTGCCCCAACTCATGTGAAAAGGTCTCAAAGGCCATCCGACTCGCCGTCCCCCAAGAATTCGACATCGAGATGACACCGAAATTCTTGTTGCCTTCGGCGGTGGTGTACGGTCCCCAGTTCCCGATAGAGGCATACGGCCAGGCAGCCTGTGGCGCCACTCCATCGACCTGCTGCGAGATGCACAGAAGCGAGTCGAAGTTGTTGTAGTCGATCAGCCCGTCCCCTGCGGTGAAGCAGGCCTGGTAAAACGTCCCCTTCGGACTGCCGTCGGCGTTGAAGTAGTCGTCGAAGGTTCCCGACAACGACACCGGCCCAAACACTTGCGCCGAAATATCAAAATTGTTGTATGACGCTTCACGGTAAAAGAGCTGAGTGCTGCGCACCACGCCGCCGGTGGTCACGCCATTGATGATCTCGTCCATCCATCGATCACGGAAGCCCTGAAGCGTCGGTGCGTCAGACGTAAAGCGCTGCGTGCTGGTATCCACCAAAAGGACCGCGATACGTCTTGTGCCAGTCGCCGGCGAGGTATTCGTGTTTTGCGGACCTGCCGGCCCACCCCCCCAGGCCGCACCCACTGAGTAGCCCTTGCTAATTCCGGTGAAGCATTTCGTCGGGCCCGCGTTTTCATCAAGCCACAGCGCGTCAGAACTGAATTTCGCCTGGCCGAGGAGAGCGTTGGTCGCTACATGCCGGGCTTCGATGACGTACGTGCCTGGCCCAGGGCCGACACAGAGCATGATGTGGGGTTGCTTGGGGTTGAAGGTCGCATCCCTTGAAGGCGAGATTACGGCCGCCTTGGCACCATCGGGGACGACAAAGTTGACCTTGTCAAAGGTGACTCCGATCAATCGAACTCGTATCCGGTGGTAGGATCCGACGAAGAAAGCCGTTTTTGGGACGGAGAAAGTGACCGTTGCCTTCTTTCGGCTCGGTTTACGATTGATAAGCTTTTTCATTGTTACCTCCTAAGTGTGAAAGAGAGCAGTGCGGGCCTCTCCATTGCCTCAGCTATGCCATACGCCCAACATTTGCGTTCAGGGGCGCGCGCCACCGGCGCGCGTCCGTCTGGAACGCGTAGTTAGATTCTGCTGTAGGTCTACTACTGTCGACTGAATAACTTTTTCGTTCACTCCATGACGGCGAAGGCTGGTTACAACTCGTTGCATGTCTGGTGGACTCTCGAGCCGCTCAATATCCCTCCGCAAACCCTGACCGACGTACGCGCGAATGAGCGGCTGGTAACCCGAGAACCCAAGCCGAGGAGCAATCCTCTTCAAGTCATCCACTACGTCGTCCGGAATACGGAGCGTGACGCTAGTCATCGGGCGATCCTTGCGCACGCGCTTTCGCAATTCACTGATCCTCATAGGACTGTCTCTCCTGTCGGGTAGCCTGGCGTGCCGAGATGAGGCGAATCGCCTCCGCCGACTCAGCATAAATGACAACCAAAAACTGCCAATCAGGTGTCATGCCAATGATCTTTTCCCGCTCCTCACCCCAAACCATCTGCGACTCGATCCAGTAAACAAATGGATCGAAAAAACTCTCGCAAGCCGATTCAAAACTGACTCGGTGTTTTCGTAGGTTGGTTGCTGCTTTCCTGGAATCCCCCCGAAACCAGATTCCGTGGAGCCAGTACTCTACTTGCATGTCCCAGGATCACAGAACGTATGGACGTTGTCAATACGAGAATCTAACGTATAGCGTTTTATCCCCAAAGCGTGGGAGTAATCAAGCTCAAGGATAATCCTGGCAGTAGCGACGGGAGGGATAAACCTGTCCTGAGCCTAGTCGAAGGAACGTGTTGGGCTAAACCGCGGAGCCGCACGGACGTTGCGGCTATGCGGATTGTAAAGTGGCGTAGCGGCGCGGAGTGCGGCGCTTTGTTAGCGATAGATCGGCACTTGGGTACAAGTTGAGATCGGCGCTGACGGGTTTTCTGTGATGGTGACCGTGCAGCGTGGCTTCGGAGCCAGTTTTTTGCTAAGGCAGACCCGCCTGCCAGGGCGCGGGCAGGCACACCCGCGCGAAGAGGGCAGGGTCAGAGTGAAACGGGCTTAAGAGGGACTGAGATTTTCTCATGAGGAATCCCATGGAGCGAAGCATGATATCCGGAGCAGCTCAGCGATGACGATCATGGTTCCGTTGTGGCACCTCGGGCAGCGACTCAGCTCGATGCCGGTGATTCTCAGCAACAAGTCTTTAGCTGACTCCTTGGACTAGAGGAACGTAGGTCCGAAAAGTCCATTATCACCAAAAGGATTTCGCCTCCCACCCGTTTCTGATTATCACCTGCTTGCCGAGCGTGGCCCGTCTCAAAACGCTCTGCCTCGACACTCGCAGCAACCTCCCGAGCCAAACAACGGACTCTTCGGACCTACGTCCCACTTGCCAAATCTCACCTTCCGGAACATGCCCACGACGAAAACCCACGAGGAGAATGCACAGCTGGCAATCTCTTACCCGCTCCTGCGACAACGTCTGCGGCTCGTCGATGGCTGCAGTCCACTTCTCCATCGGGTCAACGAAGATTCCACCACGAGACAATCTGTCAATCACATGGGCACGATGGTCCTTGAGATCTCTGTACGTCGAAGACACAAATGCACGTATCATGATGACATGGCTTCCAACACAAGAAGAGCAGCTTCGCGGCAATGACGTACGATCACCAGTCTCTGCCGACGTGTCCATGATCCCTCGCCGCCCAACGCTAAGCCTGAGCCGCGCCCGCCGAGGACTTCAAAGATATGGAACGGGCGTGGTCGGGCGTCGGCTCCAGGCTTTTGTTGGGCAACAACCCCCTATCCGTGCCATTGAAGCCAGAAATACTCTGCGACTGCGGTCCTCAAACGGTCGTCCAGCATCATGTCAGCTATCACAAGTTCGCTTAGCTGGAACGTAGCAGATCTCTTGCCAAACAAGTCGGCTCCAATCGTATGGCGGCTCACCGACTTGGGTGTAGCTTTGGAAGTGACTCGCTCGAACGCCGTCAGGCGATTGTTGACGAGCAAGCGGGTTTCTACGTCACCGCCGTACGCAATTTCGAAAGCTACGTACGTGAATCGGTCAAATAAGACGGTGCCTCGGAATCCTTTTGCACGGACCTCCGACGTAGTTTCTCCGTCTACCTGGACGCGCCCGAGGAGATCGCCTGAATCGTCCGTCAGGAGAGTTATGCGAGGTGGTGAGCCGTCGGAGTTTCCGAGTTCGTACAAGACGCGCTCACCGGGCTCCGCCTGCGGCATTACACGAAGAACGCCGTGCCATCCCCACCCTTGCTTCAGTTCGTGTGTCAGGTTCGTTTCCAGGAACTGCCCGAGTCCAGCGAATTCAATGGTGCCACTCTCAAGAGCGCAGTGCGCAAACAATTGAATCTCAGACGGGAGTTTCACAATTGCCTGCCGAAGGGGCAGTAGAGCAACCAGCGTGATGCGAGCAATCGCTTCTAGCGACACGGCAACGGAGTTGACTCCTACACGTGATACGATCTGTAAGACCCGTTCTGCTTCAATGTCGTCGTCTGATCGCGATAGATCGAAGTGAACGCCGCCAGCTTTGTTCGCAACGAATTTTATTATGTCCCGCACAGTTACATTCCGTTGCGGCGACTCAAGTACCGGCACAGATAGGAACTGGTCGAGTTTCAAGTGTCGCAGCCCTCGATCCGTGTGCAAGGCAGTCGGATCGAGGCCATGTCCGTGGAATATCACATCAGGCGTGACCGGTACATCCGCGATGCTCCCCAAATCGTTCACAGTGAACTGGAATTTGATCCGTGCGCTTCGATTCGCCGCGTGCACGAGCGGTTGTTCGTCCACGAGTAATTGCCGAAGTGCTGCGGCCATCTTGAGCCGATCAAAGTCATCGCGGGCCTGCAGACCCGACTTCACCTCGTCATAGCGTCGCACAAATAGCTGTTCTGCAGAAAGCATCTTGGCATCCTTAGTTAGCCTAACGTATAGCGTTTTATCCCCCAAAGCTTGGAGGCAGTCAAGTCGCGGAGACATCGGCGAAGTGGCAACGGCGGGATAAAACGTGTTGGACTAAACCGTGGAGCAGCGCGGACGTTGCGGCTGTGGGGATTTGAAAGCAACGTGACAGCGCGCGGTGCGGCGGGTTGGTGGCGCTAGATTGAAGTGTCGGTGGAGATGAAGGTCGGTGCCGAGGTTTGTTCTGTGATTGCGGCAGTCCGACGGGGTTTCGCAGCGACTTCTTCGCGTCGTCAGATACACTCGTGCGACGAGGGCAGGTTGAGAGTGAAACGGGTTTACGAGGGAGTGAATTTTGCTCATGAGGAATCCCATTGGGGTGAATGTGCTATGCGCGGCAGATCACCGACGACGATCATGGTTCCCTTCTGGCAACGCGGGCAGCGACTAAGATCGTTACCCGTGAGTTCGCGCAAAAGCTCCTGGGCTGATCTTTTGGGGATTTGGGGCAAAGCGGGAATAAGTCCCAACAGCTTTCGGCATTGAGGGAGGGCGTGTTTTTTGGTGCGGTTGGCCAGAAAGCCGAAGTGACGGATACGCATGAAGCCATCGACCAGGACGTGGAGCAGGAAGCGGCGGATGAACTCTTCGGCATCGAGGGTCATCGATTTCAGCCGGTCTTATCTCCTTAAGAGCCAAGAGCGGACTTGACCCTCTTTTCTCTTTTATGACCCCAAAAAGATTTACGCTTTTGGATTTCTGCTGCTCACCCTGGGCTCTGCCGGTTCTGGGCTGAGCACTGGCCTGTGGCAACTCATCGCTTTCAGAGTCCTGGCAGGCCTCGGCGGGGCCGCGGTCATGGGCAATCACGACGCCTGTCATGATTCATACGGTACAGCATGAGCCCAGTCCGAGTTCAGCAGAAAAAAACCTCTTTTCTCTTGACTTGCGGCGGGGGAGGGTAGAATCTTGCCGTGTTGGTGGCATCATGGTGATGCCTACCTGAGTAATTACGATATTATTGAGGAATTGAAGAAGACGTAATTCTACAATCTTGGGGTCAAAATCAAAAAGTAGAGGGTAACAAGTAAATGAGCGATACTTACCCAAAATTTAAGGTTGCGGCCATCCAGGCTGAGCCGGTCTTCTTGGATCGGGATGCGACGGTACAGAAGGCCTGTAGCTTAATTGAAGAAGCCGGTAGCAATGGCGCAAAGATCATTGCGCTCCCCGAAGGGTTTATCCCCGGTCACCCTGACTGGCTCTACTTCTATCCCCCGGGAGAAGCCATGGCAAGGTTCTACCGGGAGTTCTTTAAGAATAGCGTCGAGGTCCCCAGCCCGGCTACAGAGCAACTCGGTAAGGCTGCGAGAAAAGCAGATGCCTACGTTGTCATAGGGATCAGCGAACGAGTTCTCGGAACCATGGGGAGCCTTTATAACAGCCTCCTCTTTCTCGATTCACACGGAAAGGTGCTTGGGGTCCACCGTAAACTTGTTCCTACCACGACCGAGCGGCTCGTCTGTGCCGCTGGAGACGGGAGCACTCTCAGGGTCTATCCGACAAAGTACGGGGAGTTAGGAGGCCTTTTGTGTGGTGAAAATACTAACAGTCTTGCAAGATTTACACTCCTTGCCCAAGGCGAAAAGATACACACAGCCCACTGGCCCGGCTTCCCCGCTGAATACAACAGAGCGGGTATAGATGGAGTAGATCTTCGTATTCGCTACCACGCCTACGAAGGAAAGTGCTTTGTCATTAGCTCAAGTGCCATCTTCGGTAAGGATAGCGTCGAAAGGCTTTGCCTCACCGAACAAGCCCGCAGCCTTGTGGTAATGGGCAATGGAGTTTCTGGCGTCGTCAATCCGTATGGCAAGTATATCGGGGGTCCGCTGCAAGGTGAAGAAGGAATAGTCTACGCAGATGTTGACTTGGAACAAATGATTGACGCCAAGACACTCCACGACGTCGTGGGACACTATAACCGCTTCGACATCCTCTCCGTCCTATATCAGCGGCGAGCTACAAAACCTATCATCATTCTCGATGAAGAGGAAGCCACCAAATCTGCCGGTGAGATTGCCTCCCTCATCCAGTCTTCATTAAAGAGGTTGGAGTCGAAGGATGAGTTGCGGGCTCCAGCGTCCACCGAGATTACGGAGCTACGCAACATGCTTACAAATATCTCGTCCATACCTAGGAGGTAGGGGGAAATGACACTTATTGAGAAGCGTCCTCGTGGTCATCTGAAAGCGGTTCTCCTAACTGTGGCCTTGGGACTAACGGCGCTATCCCTGAATGCCTTTTTAGCGCCGGCAGCTGAGAAGGCGGCGGAGAAGCAAGTGGTAATCCAGATGGATTTCATCATCGGAGGAAAACACGCCATTTGGTATGTCGCGTGGGACAAGGGCTTTTACTCGAAGCGCGGCTTGTCGGTCACGATCCAGCCCGGGTCAGGATCAGCCGACACCGTCCGGGCGATTGCCGCTGATCTTGCCGATGTGGGCTTCGCCGATTTCGCAACCGCTATCGTCGCCAGATCGAGAGGGGCTTCTGTCCAGGCCGTGGGGCAGCTCGGCTACATGCCTGCCACGATTCTCTGGCGCGAAGAGACGCCGATCAAGACTCTGAAAGATCTGGAAGGAAAATCATGGGCGGTCAGCCCGGGACAGGCGCACCGGTATCTCATGCCGGCCTTTGCCAAGATCAACAATATCGATTTCAAGACGATCAAGGTTCAACAGATCGCCGCGGCCCTTTTGCCTGGCGCTCTGTTAGCCAAGAAGGCGGATTTTGTCGGCATGTTCCGCGCCTCGAACGATGAGGTGACCGAGATGGCAGCGACCAAGCAGGGAATCAAACTGAAGCGCATACATATGAAGGATACCGGCCTCAATATCTACGGGGGCGGGCTGATTGTCAGGGAAGAGGACATCACGCGGCGGCCCGTTATGATCCGCGCCTACGTGGAGGGCACCATGGAAGGGCTGAGATATGCCCGCGAGCATCCAGATGAGGCGCTGCAGATCCTGTTGAAGCATAAGCCCGAGCTGAATAACGAGCTTACCCGGATTCAGCTGAAAAGCGCGCTCGAAGAGGTCTTCATCCCGCCGGAATCGTTGGAGTTGGGATTTGGCTATATGAAGCCCGACACCATGGAGAAAACGGTCGGGATCACAAACGAATATTTCGACAGCGCCAGAAAGGTCTCGGTGGGAGAGGTCTACACGAACCAGTTTATCAGGAAGTAAGGGATCGCAATTGAGGATCCGCGAGTCGCCGGGGGCACCCATTAGCTGCGGCTTGTAGGGGATAGGGTCAGGCATGAGTCTGGACTTTAGCTAAAGCGCGCGCCAGATTCGCTTCTTTCCGCCGATCCTGCTTGCCCTCGTAGTCCCGGATCAATCGACTAATCATCGAGGGATCGCGCCCGAGCCGCTTGCCAAGCTCTTGGTTCGTCATCATGCCCCACTCCCGCGCCACATACACTAAAAGTTTTCTTGCCCCGATCCAATCCCGCTGCCGTCCCGTGCCCATCAACCGTTCCTTGGTTACTCCGTATTCGTTCGTAACCGCTTCCAGCAATCGCTCAAAACTTGCGCTCGGACCCGTGGGCTCAATGTCTTTCTCCGTCGTGCGCGCAGCCACGGTCTCGACAAACGCTTCGTCGCCGAGAAATCGCTGATCCGTGGCCTGATAATATTTCTCTTCGTGTCCTGCGCCCACTCCCTCTTCCATGAATCGCACATAGGCCCGCCGCGCGTGCCCACGGCTTTTTCCGAACTGCCCCAGCATCGCTTTGGTTTCTATTCGAACCTCGCTTTTCTCTCCCATGTAGCCTCGATGGCTACTCCATCGGTACTTCCACGGGTCGATTGGATTTCTCATGCGTCCCGGATTTAAGTGGATATAACGCACCAGCTCGAGCAAGTATTCGTTGCGATCGCAAACGGAGAGGCGTGTCAGACTTGCGTTGTGTGCGTAAGCTGGGATCTGCACGACGAGTGCTGGGCGAGCGAACATACTTGCGCAGGTTTCGAAAGTCTGAGACCAGACGCACGATTCCGAATAACGCTTCGGTCACCCTTACGGCTTTTGGCCGAGGATTGACTCCTCCACCCCCTTTGCGATAATGAATGAACCATAGTTCAGTAACCTGAATTAGCGTTCATTCTCTATGGCCAAAGTCAGCCGCAAACAGATCCTTCAGAACTTCCGCAGCCGCTCGCTGCTCGAATCGACGCGCCGGCTGATTGCGGGGGAAGGCTTCGACGCCGTCACCATGGAGCGGGTGGCCGAGGAAGCCGGCATCACCAAGGGCGCTATCTATTTATATTTCCGCAACAAGGACCAGATGATTCTAACGGCGGTCGAGGAGATCGCCTCGGAGATGGTGCGCGGCATTGAGCGGCGCGTCGATCCGCAGGCGGAGCCCTGGGATCGGCTGCGCCAACTGATCCGGGCTCAGCTGGCTATCATGGAGGAAAACAAGGAACTGCTTCGGACCTTGCTCTTGGATCGCCGCCTTTTAAAGAATGGTCGGCGCGGCGGTCAGGCGCGCCGTCTGTTAAAACACCGCCAAAAACACGAGGCCGACATCAGGGCGGTGCTCGCAAAGGGCGTTCGGCAAAAAGTCTTTCAGTCGATGGACACTGCACGCGCCGCTTTTTACGTTAACGAAATGACCATTAGCACCGCGCAAAGACGGCTTCTGGGGCTCGCCCGATCTTCGTTGGAAGAAGAGACCGAATGCCTGATTCGTTTCGTCGGACTGCTGCTGCGGAACAAAAACTTCAACAAGGTTCACTGAGGGAGAGATTATGAAGCGCGCATTGTTCTTCCTGCTTAGTTGCTGCCTAGGGTGTAGAAAAACAGCCGCGTCTGCTACCTCGTCGTGTCCCGGGATCTGGCACCCCTAATCGCGCGCTGTTTTTGTTCGAGCGCTAGAGTTTCACCCTTGTGACGCTCTTTGTCAGCCCGGAGCTTTTCCTTGGCAAG
>JAUYJC010000043.1 GCA_030688735.1 Deltaproteobacteria bacterium | reverse complement strand
GCTCGCATGCGAAGCCCTTACAACCTGCAATGTCCTGATTAAGGGGCAGCTATTAAACTTGGCGCACAAGTTGAAAAGTTTGCTCCCTGAGATCGAGCCGAAGCGCGTTACAATACTCGATGAACAAATCCGCGCGACACTTTCAAACTTAGGTCAACTTCGATTGCCCGCCGAGTTTCTTGAACGCCTGCGAGCCTGGCAAGTCGAAGGGAAGGAGATACCCGGTCATGAAAAAACAACGGCGCCCCAAAAGCGTAACGGCATTTCTGAGGGAACTCGAGACAAGAGAGAAGCGGCATCAAAAAAGACTCGCCAGGATTCAAAAAAGCGCGGGCGAAAACTTACTCAAAGAACTGGACAAGGTGTGGGCAATCTTCCGCCCGCCGCCGCGCCGGGCAAAAAAGGCGATCGCCAAACCACCGAAAGCCAGAGCCAGGGACCGAAAACGTGAACGCGACTGAGACAGCAGCCGCCCAGGCCCACCGCGAGCGACTTCTTAGCCGCCGGCAGATCGCCGCACGCGGTTGGACTCCCGACATGATAGGACGGTTTTTACCGCTGCCCGATCGCACTACCGTCAACCCCTACAACGTTCGCGGCGCTCCGGTTAAGCTCTACTTCCTATCGACCATTTTTCAGGTCGAATCGAGCGATCACTTCAAACAAGCCATGACTGCCGCCGCCGCGCGCAAGGCCGGCGCCCAAGCCGCCGTCGAAACCAAGCGCCGCAAACTTCGCGAAACCCTGGACGCCTTGCCGGCGCCTGAGCTGCCGGCACTGAGCGAGACCGAGCTTTGCCGCGCCGCCGTGCTGTTTGCCGCCCTGGAATTTTTACTCGCCGAGCTTGAGCCCTACCGCCAGGACTTGACGGAGAAGTGCCGGGGCGTCGCCGTGCGTGCCGTCGATGAGAAGATTCTTAAGTCGATCGCGGCGGCGCATCCGTGGCTTTTCACCGAGTGCCGTCGCCGCATGGCAAACGCCGATGAAAAACCGCCGACGGCACCAACACGTATACACAGTGGAAATGCACGTCGATCTCAAGGATGATATTGATTTTTCTTTTCCCAGCGATCCGCTGGCGGAGTTCAGCTACGGCGCGATTCACCGAGGCAGCATTCAACGCAGCCCGGAGCACGCCTTGATGATAGCAGTTCTTGAAGATGGCATCCGCAGTGCCCTTGGTCAGATCGCCGGCATCGATCTCTCCCTGAAAGCTTTAGAGATCCGCATCGCCAGGGAATGGCTCCTTAGTGATCGGGAGACGTATCTTTATGATTTTCAATCGATTTGCAACGTCCTGGGACTTGAACCCAGCGGAATCCGGCGTCTGGTAAAACAACGCTGGAAAATAATAGCGGAAACTGCCGAGGATTGACCGCATTAGAGCCACCAGGATCAACGATCGGCACTCGGGCAATGGTAAGGGCAGGGATGATTCGAGGGCGTTAAGCCTGCTTGCCTACGGTTCGGTAAGTCTGTTATTTGAGAGCCATGCCAACCAAAAAAACCACCTACACCATCACCGAAGCGGCCGCGAAGCTGGGCGTGTCTCGTCAAGCCGTCCATGAAGCGATCAAAAAGGGACTACTTAAGGCGCGGCAGGGAAAAATCGTCACTATCGGTTGGCTGATTCCCGAGGACGCATTGAAAGCCTACAAGGTTTCCGTATCTCACCAAAAGAGAGCCCGAAAGAAATAGGCGAGCTTGACACATGTCAAGCAAAGATGTTAAAGCCGGATCATGGCTGACATCACAATCAATCACACCTGCATGGTGTACTGCCGGCCGGACCTTGGCGAGCATACCGAGCTGGTCTACACCGACGAGGCCGCCACCGAGGGCACCCTCTGGCAGAGTCTTGGATACTGGCGAGGGCTCAAGGTGATTAGAGCCCGCGAAGAGCCGGACGCGCCATCACCGGACACCGTACCGTAAGACATCGTGCAACGTGGATCAAGGCCGCTGGCGAAGGCGTGGCTTGTGACATGGCGATGAAAGCGAAGCGACGGAGCCGGATACACCTATGCTACCTTCGAGCTGTATTGCAAAAAGAAAAAACCTCTGGTGCATCAGTTTACCGAAAAATACCCGGATGAAAATTCATTGTCTGATGGCATCAGGCAATGGCCGACGTGGCATCAGATGGTGAAGCGGGAGGAAATACAATGGCTGAACCTAATTTGATCGGGGAGTCTCAAGAGCGCGCGAAACGGTTCGAGCGAGAACTTGCCAGCGTCGATCCTGCCACTCGGTTTCACTTACTTGGTGCCTGGAAAGAACAAATCATTAGTGATTGTGTTTCAGCGTTACGAGCAACCGATGATCCTAAACTGATTTCTCACATCGATGGCGCGATCGCTATGGTTTTGGATTTGGTCGCGTGGCGTGAGATATCTTCAGGTCCAGCGCAATGACAATCGAGAAACGGTTTACCCGGATGAAAATTCATTGTCTGATGGCATCAGGCAATGGCCGACGTGGCATCAGATGGTGCAGGACGGCGGCGACGGAGCCCACGGGCGGTCCCGCGGGAAAGGTTCGCGGCTATCGACAGGAGCCCAAAAATCGCCTTGGCTGGTAGATCGACGAGCGCTTCGTATGACCTGGGAATCGCTTTCAAGCACGGTCGCCAAGCTCCACGCGGTTCGCCCTGGCGGTGGAGTGGATGACTTCCGCATGTCTGCCGCAACCATGGCCGCGCAGGTATTCGGCGCCGGGGCGCTGCCTGGTGCACCGGCTCTGGTAAACTGCGCAGGCTTGGCCTTGTCCATGGCGCGGCTTGTGCGCTATGAGCTGACCGCGGACGCGATTGCGCTTGTCCATGGGACCGACCTTCACACCTTACCGGACGAGCCGCCGCGACTTCTCCGGGGCGCCTGGATCCTGGAGAGCCGCCATCCTGAAAAGCATCCGTTGATCGAATCGGACATGGGGCGTTGGGGAATGACCGCGAGCCTGGGCGGTTATCCGCTCGACGGCGCGATCTACCTGGTGGGAATCGGCTATCCGGATGGCGTTGCCGTGGCGCGCTGGGCGCCCAGGTGGACGGGCGAGGAGCTCGCCGAGGGCATCCCGCCCGACAGCTCGCCGTTGATCGATGACGTCGACCGGCATCGTTCCTGGGCGCGTGAGGCGGCGCGCCTTGCCGTGGTGTTCTCGTTGCTGCTCGAAGCGACCTCGAGGCCGATCACAGTTGACGAGCCGCCCGGAGAGCGGAAGCGCAGAGCCTATGGGGCAAGCAATGGAAGTCGATCCTGGACCGTTCGCCGTGTCCATTTGCGAATGCCAACAACGCGCAGATCGGCGCCATTGGGCCAAGGGGCAGGCCAAGTGCTGGGTGACCGCCAAGGGATCGATATTTCCGTTCGAGGGCACTTGAAGCGGCAGCCATACGGGCCCGGGGCGACGTTGCGTCGCTGGGTATACGTCGAGGCCTATCAAGCGCGCAGGTGGATAGCTCCAAGGCCGGCGCGAATCATTGTCAGCGCATGAAAGTTTTATGACCATAAATTCAGTCCGCTTCCTGGGTTACCGCAAGGCCGGGCGCTGCGATCACTGCCGGCGCCGGGTGGGGAGCAAGGGCAAGGCCGTCATTGTGCGCCTGGCTGTTTCCGATCCGATTCATGGCGTCATGGGCGTGGGTATCTGCTTTGAGTGCATCGGCGAGTGGGCCGCGACGCTGGAGCCGCCCGCGCCGCGCCGCCGGACGGGCGTGACGCCCAAAACGAAAAGGGGGTAATGGTAAGGCGAGGGTAAAGTCGAGAGCGTTCGCCTACGGGCTTTTAAATGCGAAAAATTCTCAGCAAAGGAGCTAAAACCGCACGCCCAGCGGAACGTGGAGATCATTATTACGGCCAGCTTCTGAATTGTTCGAAGCGAGATTGAGATGACTTGAGCATGTTTTCCCAGCTCTTTTTTAGCGGCTGCGCGCCCAATTGAGAAATCAGTAACCGCAACACTTCTTCAAGAGAGATTCGCCCCGTCGGCAGGTGGGCCTTCCGCAGAAATTGTGCAACGCCCGATCCGCCGGCAAGATGGAGATGGGGATAAGTGGGAGAGGTGAACGGGTGCCAGTGATATGAGAGAATTTCCTTTTGGTCTTTGTCGCTGATTTGATAGTAATAAGCCCGCGTTGATGCTCTCCACGGGCCATTTTCCTTGTCCTTTTCTTCGACGATTCGGTAAACGATCCTGATATCGAGATAGAGGGCAGGGTTAGCCCGCAGCTTACACGGCCGCTGGCTCAGAAAGAGAGCCCGGTTCGCTTGTCGATCAGGTTCACTGGTAACGAGCGTATCCTGGGTAATGCACGAGATGGCCCGACTCAGGGGCTTAAGAAAATTGTCGTAGGCTAAGCTGGGAGTTCTACCCGGCAAGTGGAAGTAAAAAAGCGACCCTCATAACTTCGGGCCGGTCGGGGTTGTCAAATTTTTTAGCCTTCCATCGGCGCACGAATTCATCGCCGCTCATGTTCAGAGAGCGTCGCGCCTCTTGATCCAGAAGCTTCTTACCCTCTTTGCGGCTGAGAATTCTTACTTTTGATGGTCTGCCATTCCGTTTCATTGCGTTGGTTCCTGTTTGTCCGTTTGTCTTGTTTTAAACGCCTTTTTCACTCGCTCCGATTGTCGGTCTAAAGGCTTGCGCCCATCGACAGTAGCGCCTAACCAGCTCTTTTGCGAAGCGGCGGCGCCTGTAATTTATGTTTTTCTTACTCTTGGTGATTTTACCTGGGCCAAAGAGCGCCGACGGGAATGCTGCTGCAACGATCTCGGTAATCGATTCCCAACAAGGTCGCCCGATAAACTGCTGAAACCACCACGCCAAGCGCACGGCAAGCCATTCTGCGGGAACTTGTCTTGGACGACCGCCGCGCGCGCCTTTGTTGAATTTACCCAGCCAGGACAGCGATCGCAGATAGTCATTCATATCGCGTGGCATCGTACCGTTGGCGAGCTGGTCGCGGTGAACAAGCGGATAAATCCCCTTCATTTGAATCAATAGGATCACATCATCGACATTTCGCGGACCGCGTTTCACCGCCCGGACAACTCTGTTTCGTAACTTCGAGGACGAAACGACGTGATAGGCTTCTCCAATTCGGCGCGCTTCCGCAATCTCGAAACGGATTTGGTCGGAAAACTGCTGCGCATGAACGGACTGTTGAATTTCAATCTCTGGACCTTGGCGTTCGAACAGGTCGGCAAAGACGAGCTGCCGGACTTTCTCGACGGTTTTCTTGCTCGCCACAAATTTGTCAGCCGCGCACTTATCGAGCTTCGCCGCTGTACAGATGTCGCGAATCGCCAATTCTCGTGTCCGAGTGGGTTTTTTGCCGATCGTTGAGTTATTACCCCCCGCCATGGGTAGAAATTTACCGCAACGAGGTTAAAATCACAAGTCTATGAACACACACAAAATTGTGACGAAGACTGCTGGCGGTGATCAATTTCTGATGCCATGCGAAGCAGCGAAAATCATCGGAATTACGCCGGACGGCGTGCGGGTTATGGAGCGCACCGGCCGGCTGCCAGCACTCAAAACCGCTGACGGCTGGCGAATATTCCGGCGGAGCGACGTGGAGCAAGCAGCGGAACAGCGCGCCGCAAGAAAAGCGCGACGGGTGCGGTGATGAGTATCAGGGTGATGTCTCAGGTCTGGGCGCACTCGGCGTGCAGCGGGACTGAGTTAGTCGTGCTGCTTGCGCTCGCGGATTGGGCGGATGACGACGGCTGGTGCTACCCGAGCTTGGGTCAACTCGCCCAGAAGAGCCGGGTGACCGTCGGCCAGGTCTGCAAAATCCTGACCGCGATGGAGCAGCAAGGCGAATTGCACCGGGAGCGCTCGGCCGGCGGCCGGAACCGGCGGACTCGTTATTGTGTGATGCCGCCCGCAAACTCTCTCACCGGCAATACTGTTGCGGGTAACAGTGTTGCGGAAAACAGTGTTATCCGCGCGCATCAAACTCTCTCACCGGCGAGAGACGCTCTTAACCGTCATATAACCGTCAATAAGACTGACACTCACGCGATTTCGCGTGAGAGTGTTTTTGCCATCCCGAAGGGGAAAAAACGATCCCCGCCCGACCCGGTGGCGTTGGAGGCTTTCGGCAGATTTTACGCCGCCTACCCCCGGCGCGTGGCCAGGGGCGCTGCCGAGCGCGCGTGGGCGAAGATCAACCCCAACCTGGAGCTCGCCGCGGCGATCGTGGCGGGGGCGGAGCACTACGCGGCCGAGGTCCAGGCAACCGACCCGCGATATATCGCGCATCCGGCCACATGGTTAAACTCGCGGCGCTGGGAAGACGAGCCGAGCGGGCAGCAGGCGAAGGACACCGAGCAGCTGCGAAAGGAGACTTTCGTCAATGCTTGAGAGGCGCGCCCCGGCCTGTACGCCCATGGCCGATGCTGTAGTCGAATTCCAAAAAGAGATGGACTCGCAGACCGAAGCGGACTTTTTCCTCACGGGGTTTCCGTCCCATGACCAGGCGCTGGGCCGCCTGCGGCGTGGATCGCTGACTTTGGTCGGCGCCCGCCCGTCGATGGGCAAAACTTCTTTCATGCTTTGCGCGGCGCTGGCGCAGATGAAAGCTGGTATCACGGTTTATTTTTTCTCGCTTGAAATGCCGCGGGGCGACATGATCGGCCGGCTTGTAAGCATCGAAACCGGCATCTCGCTCTTGGACATCTTGCAGCGCCGCTATAACACCGAGCAAGCGCGGGAAATCGTCGGTGTCTTACCGATCCTATCGCCACTGCCCGGCAATTGGAGCGACGAAGACAATCTGAAGCGGATCGGCGAGCTGTTCGGCACAATTAAGCCCGGCAGCCGGAGCATCGTCTACGTCGATTTTCTCGGGTTGGTTCAGGTGACTGGCCTGGACGCGGCGCAACAGTACGCGGTGACAACCGAGGTAGGCTTAGCTCTGAAGCGCGCCGCGATGGGTCTTCAAATTCCAGTCGTTGTTGGCGTGCAACTGAATCGGCAGAGTGAGCTGCGCAAAGAAAAACAGCCGTTGCTTTCCGACTTCCGCGACTCGGGCCGCCTGGAAGAAATCGGCGACGTATGCCTGGGGCTTCACCGGCCGGGATTCTACGAGAAAAATATTCCCGACACGGAGCTGCAAGTTTTCTGCCTCAAGAATCGCAACGGGCCGCGCGTGAATTACGTGTTGTCATGGAATGGGCCATGCGCCCGAGCCGCAGAAAAAGCAAAATCGTCATGGACAGAGGTCGCGTAGATGCAATTCATTGCGCCTTATTCCCTTGTCTCCACCGGCAACTTTGCCGTGAGCTTCCACCCAGATCACATGGTTGATCTTCGCGCGTCGGGCTTGCGGGATGAAACGATCAAGGCGGCCGGCGTGTATTCGCTGGCGCCGCGGTTCATCGATTGCTTTTTCAAAGCGGGGGTTCCTGCGGAGATCGAAAGCGCATTGTGCTTTCCCTACCAAAGCGCAGAGTTTGCGCGGATCAAACTTTTTCCAGCGCTCGGTAAGATGAAATACAGCCAACTACCGGGAACCGGCGCGCGCCTTTACGCACCCTTCGCGGTGGGCAACGGGCCGCTGTTCGTAGTCGAAGGCGAGAAAAAGACGCTGGCGGCATTCCAAGCCGGGCTTAACTCCGTAGGCATCGGCGGCGTGTGGAACTGGCTTAGCCGTGGCGAGCCGATCGATGACTTAACGCTTGTCGAGTGGGACGGGCACGAAGTGACGATCATTCCCGACTCGGATGTTTTCCAGCGCGTCGACTTGCTGCGTGCCATTTATGCGCTCGGGCGGGAGTTACAGTCACATGGCGCCAGCATCTACGTCGCGCAGATTCCGCAACGGAACGGCGCAAAAGTCGCGCTTGATGATTATCTGGTAGCCGGCGGCCGACCTGAATCGCTCGAAGTCTTTTCGCTGAGCCACCGCATTTTCAAGAGCGCTGCCGCGTGGCACTCGCGCTGGAAGTTTCAGAAAATTCGGAGGGCCGCAGCGTGAAAAAGCAAGACCTAAGTCAGATGATCCAAGCTGCCAGGGTACGCCAAGGACTTCATTACCTTTGCGGTTACATCGATGCTTACTGCGACAATGCGCAATGCACAGCGCGGGAGATCCGCGTCAGGATCAAAACCTACGTGGCCACCGATCCGGTAAAAGTTCTTTGTCCGCTCTGCGGCAAACTGGCCAAACTCAACAGTGTCGAAACGCTTCGGGAGCACGTCA
The DNA here is from genome assembly GCA_030688735.1 of Deltaproteobacteria bacterium. Lineage (GTDB taxonomy): Bacteria > Desulfobacterota > Binatia > UBA9968 > UBA9968 > JACPFE01. The sequence goes on along the minus strand of JAUYJC010000043.1, from coordinate 2,778 downwards.
AAGATACCGAGCGCAAAGCGCGCGTCGACGTCAACGTCCAGCGCTATCTCGCGCGCACCGGGAGGGCTTATTTTCCCGCGAGTCTCTTGTTCAACGATACGTTACCGGGGTGATGGGCGTGATGAGCGGCAAGCCGGCGCGATGAAAATGAGATGAGCGAAGCGGCGAAGAAAATTGACTCTCCCCTACTCGTCCAGCTAAACGCCGACGAGCTGCGGGCAATTGTACGCGAGGCGGTCAAGAGCGCGTCCAGGGGGGCGACCGAGGACCGGCTGATCGACGCCGCCGCCGCCGCCAGGGTTCTATGCGTGAGCAACGATTGGCTTTATCACCATGCAAAGCGATTGCCCTTTACGCGGAAACTGGACCGCAAAGTTTTAAGGTTCAGCGTCAACGGGATTCAGCAGTATATTGAGGCGAAAAGACTGAGGAGCGCATAAAGCCTCTTGACAGGTATATATGTCATGCAATAGGGTGACTCTATCAAACACAAGGGGGGTCACTATGCAGAAACTTATGATTTACGTCGAAGAGGCACAGTACAAGAAACTCAAGCGCCAGGCCGAAGCCGAGCGGCGAAGTATGTCCGAGGTCATCCGCTACGCTTTGGACGAGTATTTGAAGTCTGCGGTCAAGCGGGTAAAGGCGGTGAAACCGTGAGCGCGAAGAGCAGGAGCGGCTATGTGTACCGTCGCGGTAAATCCTGGTGGATAGGCTACAGTTGGCACGGCGAAAAGATTCGTGAGAGCGCCTTTACCGATAATAAAAAGGTCGCCTTGAAAAAACTAGATGAGCGGCTAGAGCAGTTAACCAAGCCGGCGTGGGCGGGGCCGCAAGAGGACCGCTGGACCCTTACCGACATGCTAGAGGTCATAAAAGCCGAGTATGCGCGATTCAACAGGCGGTCATTCAAGAACGTCGAGTATTGTTTTGAGCATCTAAAAGACCATTTCGGCTTGCAAAGCCTGGCGAGCATCGGGAGCAACAAAGGGGTCGATACATACCAACGGGCGAGGTTGGAGACCGGAGCGCAGCGATCCACGATCAATCGCGAGGTCGCTTATCTGCGTCATGGATTCAAGATTATGTGTGAGCGGGGCGAGTTGACCACCATGCCGGTTATCAAACTGCTAGGCGACGAGAATGTCCGGCGCGGTTTTATCGACGCCGTCGTCTTCCGGCGCATCCTAGAGAACATCTCTGCTACCGACGCGCTAGACGTGATTGAGTTTCTTTATAATAGCGGCTGGCGGTCCCGCGAGGCTATGAACCTTCAATGGGAGTGGGTCGATATAAACGCGAAGATGATTCGCCTACCGCCTGAGTTTTCAAAGAACAAAGAGGGGCGATCATTGCCTATCGTCGGTGCGCTTGCCGACATTATCGAGCGCCGGGTGAAGGTCCGCCGGCTGGACTGCCCTTTTGTCTTTCATCGCCAAGGGACGCCAATCAGGAGTTTTCGAAAGGTATTCAAGACGGCGGTAAGCGCGGCTGGACTGCCGGGGATTATCCCGCACGACATGAGGCGGTCGGCGGTGCGCAATTTCCGCAAGGCGGGCTTGAGCGTCACAGAAGGGATGAAACTTAGCGGCCACAAGACCGACAGCGTCTATCGCCGTTACGACATCATCGACGAAAACGACCTAGCGGAGAGCATGACGAAGGTCCAGGAGCATCTGGAGCGTGAGCGCCAAAGCTCCAACGTCGTACGGTTTCAAAAACGAGCATGAGGCGCATAGTTTACTCACAAAACGGTCACAACGGCGCACTTTTTGAGAGAACGCGCACAAGATTTTACAGGCACATGCGTCAAGACGGGAAGCAAAAGACGGGGGTAAGCTTTTGATAGTGCAAAACAAACTGGCGGAGAGGGGGGGATTCGAACCCCCGGTACCCTTATTAGGGGTACACACGATTTCCAGTCGTGCACCTTCAACCGCTCGGTCACCTCTCCTTACTAGCAAATGACTCCGCGACGTTTGAAACTTCGAGTGACTCGAAACTACCACAGAGTTTTGCTCTTTTCTACAAACGACGCTTCGGTTTCGCCGTTCGGGCGGACCGGAGTGTCGCCGCCGAGACCGACATGACTTGCCAACCAAATCGGCTATGCTGGTCGATCTCTCGTGAGAGCGGAATGCGCACAGCGGGGCTATTGACTACGCCAGATCGCATTGATATCTTCGCGCCGATTGTTGAACTCGATCCGTCGTTCAGAGGGAGCCCTGGACGGTCGGTAACCGAGCAGGACAAGAATCAGGGTGTTTGGAAACCAGCGGCGCTTACTTATTCTAATTCGCTTTCAAGATGAGCCGAAGTATGGCAGAGTGGAGGCATGGGAAGACCACGGCGGATCGACAGGAGAGCAGTGACACGGGCGAGGAAGGCGGTCGGGCAAGCCACGAGCCTGGAGGAATTGAGGGCGGCTCAAGCGGTGTTGTTACCCGCAGTGATGAATACGACGCTGGAGGAAACGGCGGCATTGATCGGAGTGGGGCGGGCCACCGTGCCCCGATTGCAGGCGAGCTTTCGACAGTCGGGGAAGAGATCCGCCGGGGAAGTGAAATCTCGGAACTGGGGTGGCCGGCGCAATGCGTTGATGACGGTGGCGGAGGAAGCAGAGTTTCTGGCCCCATGGCTGGAGCAGGCCAAGGGAGGGGGCATGCTTGTGGTGTCTCCTTTGCGGGCGGCGTTGGCGGAGAAACTGGGCAAGACGGTGTAGGGTTCGGTGATGTACCGATGGCTGGCCCGGCATGGATGGCGCAAGGTGGCCCCCGA
>JAUYJC010000302.1 GCA_030688735.1 Deltaproteobacteria bacterium | reverse complement strand
AAGCTATGGTCATCGATTTTCAACATCACTACATACCGGTGGAGCTGGCCAAAAAACGGGGGATCTACTCGGAGGGCAACAACACTATCCTTCAAGAAGGCGGACTGCCGTCGACAACGATGCATCGAAGGCTATGCGATTTGGACTTGCAACTGAGCGAAATGGATGAGGCCGGCGTCGACGTGTCCGTTCTGTCCTGCCTGCTTGGCTGGTCCGGCTCACTGGACGACTGTCGCTTTATCAACAGCGATCTGGCCGCGATTCAAAAAAAATACCCCGGCCGCTTCGTCGGCTTGGCCCAGGCGCCGATCTTGGAAGGCAAAGCCGCGCTCGACGAGCTGCGCCGGGCGATCGGCGAATTGGGATTGCATGGCGTCACGATTACCTCCCAGGTTCATGGGCTCTCCCTCGACTCGCCGAAGCTCGACGATTTTTATGCAACGGTCTGTGATCTGGATGTGCCGGTTTTTGTCCATCCGGCCCTGGTTCCGACAGGCTACGAGCATTTGAAAGATTACGATCTGCCGCGTGTACTGGGTCGGGAAGTGGATTTGACCGTGGCTACGACACGATTGATCGCCGGCGGCATATTCGATCGCTTTCCAAGTCTAAAAATCGTCATGGGGCACTTCGGCGGCGGCATTGCCGCCGTCAAGGACCGCTTGGTCGGCAAGGGTTACCGTTTCGGCACGCTCAAGCGGCCCTTCGCCGATTATTTTGACATGGTTTATTTTGACATGGCTGGATTCGAGGGGGGTTTGGTGGCGCTCAATTGCGCGCTTCAAGCCATTCGCCCGGAACGATTAGTTTTTGCCAGCGACTATCCGCAGGACTTCACCGGCGTGAACACCGATACCGGCAAAGGAATGCGGGAGCTGCGCGGCTATATCGAGGCGATCAGGCGCCTCAATCTAAAGGACCAAACGAAAGACGCGATCCTGGGTGGCACGGCCGCGAGGCTTTTGAAGCTAAAGCCGTAACCTCAATAAGTCAACACGAATGCCGGACTTGGCTTCCTGACCCGGTTTCCGAGGTGCGGACCAGCGTCCGACCTGTCTGCCGGATACAGGCAGGCACCGAAAGAAAAGAAAACAGGGGCGCATTACCGAAAGATCACGGACTGTGGGAGACGAGGAGAAAAGGGAAAGAAGAAAATTCTTTCTAAGGAACCGCCCGTACTCCTTACCGCGGCGCGGCGACCTTCTACCAGGGGTCCATGGGCTATTCTGCGAATGGAAAGTCAAACTTCTATTTTACGTGTTTCGTTTCATGTATTCTTCCAACCGCTTACCCACGCCAATTAAGGTAAGGCCAACCACCTCGCGCGCTTTCTCGTCGTAACGGACTATGACTCCTTCGCCCACGTCAACACCCAACGCAGGCTTTGGCTTTCCAAAACTGAGGTAAAGTGTATCGGCTTCGCCATCATATTCCCAGTCCAACGGTGCGCCCTTTTTGTCGAACAGTTTCACCGCTTCCATACGATCTTCCTCCAATCCGCAGGCTTCGTAGCAAAATACGCCGTCACGATGAAGCCATCTTCTTCGTTCAGCTCCCGATAAACCACGCAGCAGTATTTCTCCGTCAGCGGAGTCTTCGCATAATGTCTAACGGCGATTAGCGTTTGCGCATCGCCCTCTTGAACAAAATTTGGCTCCGACAAAGTCTCCAGGATGCGTTCTCCTTCGCCGGTCATTTCGGGATGCCGCCGCTCAATGTGCTCCGTTCGTTCCGGCGTCAACCTGACGGGCACTCCCATGCACGACTTGACGATCTTCATTTCATCGGCTGACCTCTGCGCCCAGGGCTGCGCATTTATACCACGCGCCCAAAGCCCGTTCGCCCGGGTTCCTTGAGGATACAACGCGGAGGGGGTATTCGCCAAACGGTGAAAATAACTCGAGATCGAACCGGCCAGATAGGTTCGTATTCACAAAGAGATACGGAGTTGAATCGATCTTGCCAATCTTGATTGGCATTAACGACTTGAACCCTTCGACTGCGCTCTGGCCAGGCTCCGCGACGCGATTGAACGGGATATTCCGCTCATGGTGAGCGAGTCGAACCATTGGAACGGGTATCAGTATCATAGTGGAACGGCTAGAACCGGCGGTCTCTCGACCGCGCTCAGCGCGAGCAGGTTCATCGGCAATCGAATCGGCACGCATGTTCGTCGCTTTAATTTAGGGCTGGGCGAAAGAGTTGGGAAATAGAGGCCAGGCCCGGATCACGTCCGTTGATCGCGGACCATCTCGAAGTTAGACAACTTGCCCGAGCCAGGCACTAGGCCAGAATCCCGAATCGCTTACGCGTCAGGTGCTTGCGGGCGTGCCAGTGGCTTTGCAGCGCTGGATGTATTCGTCAATTTGAGCTTGCAGCTGCCCGAGTTGCTCCAACGGGCCTTCAGCGAGCAGGGCGAAGTTACGTGGATTCTTCGTGAGTATCTCATTGCGGTAGGATTCGAGGATGCGCTGCATCCGTCCCATTTGCTCGATCGCCTGGTAGAGTTGTTCGGATGTCTCAATCATAATTTTATCCTGAGAATGCCTTTCTTCAGGCCGGGCCGCTGCTTGACCTGCTGAAAGAAGGCAACCGCCTGCTCGAAGTTCTCACTGCCATCTTTCACTACCACTATATCAAACCCAAACCGTTTGCGCACCCGGTGTTGGGCCAACAGGTTGTATTTTTCCGGCGGCAAGTCTGATGAAAAATTATGAGTTGCGGCCACCACAAGCAATAGGTCGATATCGTTTGGGCCTGCCTTAGCGGTGACGAAACTCCCATTGACTATTACAGCCTCCGCCAAACCACAGGCTTTCGCTTCGCGCACAAACTCCGTGAACCCCGCCCACAATTGCGGTCGCCGGTCGGTGCCCTGAAAGGCGCCAAACTTGGCTCCCACTTCTTCCAGCGTGCAGTCGTGGATGCCGTCAGGCAACAAACCAGTTTCATTAAGAGGTGGAATCACGATACCTAACTCTCGTCACGCCGCGCGTACAATGGCAGGCGGCCAACCTCCTTAGCGAATCGTCCTCGCTTACGACCGGCGGACACGCGCTCACGTTTTACGCAAAAGCGATTATAGTACGGACAAACTACAGCACAAGCGAGCGGGGGCAGCGAAATTTGCATCGGCCAGATAGGTTCGTCTTCACACAGAGAGCACGGACTTGTATCGCCCTTGCCAATCTTGATTGGCATTAACGACTTGAACGGAGCGCAGCGATTGAACGTTTGGAACGATTGGAACGGGCTTCAGTAGTATGGTGGAACGATTTGAACGGCTGGAACAAGCACATTCTTGCGCCGCGTTAAGTTAGGCAATTGAGCCAAGTCAGCCACCGGCCCGCTGCCGCCTGGCTGCCAGAAATTGACCTCGTCAACGTTGGGCAGGCGGCTCAGGTGGTCAAACCAGTCATTAGCCGTGACACCAACGTAGAATTTCACACTTATGCAATGCGCACGGCTCGCGGTAGATCAAGTCTGGGCACCTTCCAAAGGTCAACCATCTGCGAGATTCGCGCTACGCTGCCGCCTGATTCAGCGTGAATGATAAGAACCTCGTCGGACAAGGCGGCGACAATTTCGTTACGACGTTGCGCGGAGTCCGTTGTCGGACGGCGCGGGCGTTTCTCGAACGGCGAGAGAAGGAGCAAGCGGCCGGCTTCCATAGCGCCGCGCCAATCAGCCGGCAGTCGAATCTTCTCCATTGCCCGTGCCAAGCAAATGATGATCGGTTGTTTTCCCCGCAACAGAATCCGCAGGCACTCCTTTTCCACGGGAGAATGGAAACCACTAACGACAGTCACGCCCTCATCGCGTAGCTTTCGTGCGGCTTCGTAGGCGCCGAGAATGGCATCACCGGGGCAACGGACCGAGCAGAACAAGCCGACCTTGTGCATCGACAAAGTCTCCAGTTTACCCCTGGTCCAGAGGTGCAGCGGGGTATTGGCGCTTAACCTGTCAGACAATCGCTGTGGCCAGCGCGTATCTGACGGCGTCAATTTTGAAATTGAAATGGGAGTCCTTCCCTCCCCAATGTTCTTCCCCTTCATTGTTCGGATAATAGCGAAACGTTCTTTTGTGCCAGGCGTTCCCGGGCATGCCGAATTGCCTCATGGAGCTTCTTCTGCAAGAGCTTGCGGGGCAGCACCTTGGTCCAGTATGAGGCAACCCGGATGCCGCTTTTCTCCAGTTCTAGCAATTCGATCTGCTCACGCTTCTTCCCGGCGCAGAGAATGAGGCCGATGGGGGATTGCTCGCCTGGTTTCTGCTCGTATTTTGCCAGCCAACGCAGATAGAACTCCATCTGGCCCTTGTCGCCGGGCTGGAAGTCGCGCAATTTCAGATCGATGGCCACCAGGCGTCGAAGCCCGCGGTGAAAAAATAGCAGATCAAGATAAAAATCATCGCTATCCACCTGGATACGTTTTTGCCGCGCCACGAACGTAAAGCCGACACCCAACTCCAGGATGAAGTTCTCCATCTCCCGCATGATCGCGTCCTCGATGTCCTTTTCGATGTAGCGGTCCTTCAAACCGAGGAAATCGAGGACGTAGGGATCGCGAAATACTAGATCGGGCGTGAGCTTGTCTTCAGAGCGGAGCGCGTTAAGTTCGTGGCGAATCAGTTCCTTGGGTTTCTTCGACAACGCCGTGCGCTCGAAAAGCATCGAGCCGATCTTCTTTCCTAGTGTGCGCGTGTTCCATCGTTCGATGCGGCACATCTCGGCGTAGAAGTCGCGCTTGAGCGGGTCGTCGAGGTAGATGATGAGCGAAAAATGAGTCCAGCCCAATTGTGCAGTCAATGCCTGCACAATTCGGAAATCGGGAAATACCTCGGCAAAGCGAATCATATTGAAGAGATTACGACGGGAGAAGCCCCGGCCAAACTCCGCTTCCAATTGTGTCCCCAGTGAGGACACAATTCGTTGGCCATACTCCGCCCGTTTCTCCTTAAGGACATCGCGACGGATGCGCTGCCCCACACGCCAGTAGAGCAGGACCAGCGCGGAGTTTACCTGCCGCGCCACATCCTGCCGCGCCTCAGCGATCAACTGCCGCAGGTCGCCTAACAAAGTCCTGGATCTCGTCGGGGTCATTTCAAAACCGACTCTCTTCCTTATTAGTTCTCTTCATTCTTCGCGTCGCGTCCCATCCGGAACTTGATGTCGTAGTTGCCTGCCCTGAGCTGTGTCGACGGGATGAAGTCCAACTCCTTATCCGTAAACCTGTAGTGCGCCGCCAGCGCTCGGTCGATTTCGTCGAGGATGGGCTTGGACGGGCTTGGCTAAAACTCTTAGCCTGATAAAGACTCCCGACTTATTTAATTTTCCCTTAGTTTGAATTTACAGGACCATTCCTAGGTATTCCGGGACAATCGTTGTCTAAATCTAGGCTATATCTTCCAGCGGAAAATTTCGCGCTCTCAATACATACGTAACACCCGTATTTTCATACGGTTGTGGGCATTGACCCGAGGTTCTTTGTCTAAATTCATGGCTAAACGTCCCCCTTGGCCCTCGGTTTAGATATACGCCACTTCGCCCATCGCGTGGTCCCGTCTGGAAAAATGTGACCTTCTTTCTTCATCTCCTGTAAGAGATTTGTGATGTAACGCTTCTTCTGCTGTCCATCTAAAGCGTCCGAGAGCTTTTCCAACAACAAACCATCCAGATCTGACCTTGTACTTTCCCCAAACTTCTGGAGGTAGGCAACGATCATTTCTTTGTAGTGTCCTTTATCAAACGCCCGGTTCTTGATGTAAGCCGCCCGGTCTCCGGTTACGTCCGCAATCTTCGCGGACACAAAAATATTCGGCCGCCGTCCCTCGATAAGTTTTAGCGCCTTTAGCCGCTTAAAGGTTTCATCGTCCAACGGTTGCTTTTTCTGTACCTTGTCCATGGCTATCACGTCCATGAGATCGAGCTCTGCTTGACTCATCAGTAACCGGGTGTAGTTCTCATCCAGCACCCGACCGGTCAACCGCACCGCCACTTTGTTCGGGTCGCTCAGCTCGTAATCCGGCATCGGAAAACTGCGCTGCCTTTGCAGGGTGAACATCCGCTTGATCCCGCTACCGATTGTGTCGATCATATTCAAGTTCACCATCGCTTGGGCGAGAAAGGGATTCCGGTAAACCTCCGGTGGCGCGTCGCTCCGAATCATTTCCTCCACTGTCCCGGGGATAAATGAACCGAGATTGGTGAAGAGCAGCGACTCCGGCGTCTCGACTACGTTGATCCGGCCACCAGCCGAGTAGTCCTGGTGAGCAACACAGTTGTGCAGGGTTTCCCGGATCACCCACGGGTCGTATTGCGTGATCTCATGCGGGAACAACGTTCCGCTCGGCAGGTGGCGGATAGTCAGGTTGCGAATTTTTCCAAGCAACTGATCGCTCGCTAAGATGAGGGGAGCGGTGAAATGTTGGTAGTCTTTCTCGATATTGTTTTCGTCTCGCAGCACCCACGTAATCCGAACCTGCGACGGCGAGAGAAAGTGGGTGGATTCCTCCTTGCCGAGTAACAGTAAGGCCGCATGAGTCAGCTTGCTGCCGATGCACACTTTGGCCTTGTTCAAGAACGTGGCATCATCCCACCCGGAAAGCTCTGCGGTCTGGTGAGGATATTTCTTTTGGTATTGCACACGTGCGAACTGTATGGCCTGCGGGTCAAGATCGTCGAGACCCGCGCCCTCGACAAATTCCGCTGACCAATCAGCCTGTGTGTTGGAAAGGATATTCCAGAGCTTACGCTCCTTCTCCGGGAAGTCTTTAAGCTTCTTCTTGTAGCTTCCGACACGGATGAAAGCTTCCTGCTTAAAGCGAACAGGTGTTGAGTTCGCCGCCTGGATCTCAAAGAGCACAACCGGTAGCTGAGATCTCTCGAACGCGTGAATTGTAAAATCGATTCGAGGAGTCAATAAGCGAAGGAGCCAGTTTTCCAACTCTTCACCGCCGATTTTTCTTCGCTTCGGTTGAAACGTAGTGCCGACGACCTTGTGCGTACCGGCCTCGACACCCCAGACAATGTAGCCGAATTTCTTGCCGTGCAGCGCGGCCCCATTTGAAATGGCGGATAGATACTCGCCAATCTCTTCCGGCTTGTCATTGTTGCGCTTGAACTCGACCCATTCCGTCTCTGAGTCCAACCGGAGTAGTTGGTCCAGCTTGTTTTGAAGATCGCCGGTTATCATGTTGAAAATGGACGCTTGGCGCTACTCTCGGTCATTTGGCGAGTCTTCAGTGGCTTCCGCGTCTCGTCCCATCCGGTACTTGATGTCGTAATTGATGATGAAGTCCAACTCCTCGTCCGTGAACCCGTAGTGCGCCGCCAGCACCCTTTTGATTGACCCTTCCTTCTTGCCGGCTTTCTTCGTTAGTGGCGTCCTCGTTGCGGGTGACACTATCAAACACTTGCGCGGCGTGCAAAATTGTCTACGATTCCCCCGAATTATTTTCGGTCAGGAGGGAGAGGGATTTCTGAAACGAGGCGAGTGAAAATGCAGCGAGCAGGTGCAGCGAAAATGGAATCGGCGAGCATGTTCTTCGCTTTGATTTAGAGCTGAAGCAGAAGAGTTAGGAAATAAAAGCCAGGCTCCGGATCACTCCCGCCGATCGCGAACGATTTGAACGGCTGGAACAAGTACATTCTTACGCCGCGTTAAGTTAGGCAATTAAGGCAAGTCAGGCACTGGCCAGGCACTGGCCACTCTCTCCAGCGCCGCGGCGCAGGTCAAAGTTTTGTGGCGCGCAGGACTTGAGCCGGTCCATCCGCTTCCTCCGAGAACTCACCACAGATTGATGAGATTGTGATTCTGCTGAAAAACCCTATGAATGCTTCGACGAGGCTCAGCATGAACGGAAAATCTCCAATGATTTCAGAAGCTCCTCCGTTCGTCCTGAGGCACTCGAAGGATGAACG
>JAUYJC010000037.1 GCA_030688735.1 Deltaproteobacteria bacterium | reverse complement strand
GTCGCAACTCGCCGCCTACAAACGCTTCCGCAAACTGACCCAAGAATGGGTTCACCTGGCGATTGAACACGCTCAGCTCAAACTGGAGTTAACACGAAACGATGCGTCAAAATAAGAACAGAACTCGTCACTCTCAAGTATCCAAAGAATGCTGCAAGAAACCCAATTGAAAGCATTACGACTACAGCAAGGAGAATCTGAGTTGCCACGCTGATAGCAGGTCCGAGAACTTCACGACCTTTTTTACCGACCGCGATTTATAAGCCCAACTGTTTTGAAAGCCAAAGCACGCCTAGTAAGCAAATGGTGAGGAATGGGAATAGTAAAAACAGTGCCTCGCCAGTACAATAAACGCCTGCAGCGCAGATGACACTCGTTAAAAAGATGGCGATAATTGAAAAAACTAGGAATGAGTCTGTGATCGTGAAGTAACGTAGGTGGAACTGTTCACACTGCTCGTAATAGTCGGCGAAACGGCGGTGCAACCGTTTCACGATGGTATTGACGTTCACCCTCGCACCTTCACGGCCTAGACTTATAGCGTTTTATCCCCAAAGCGTGGGAGCAATCAAGTTCGGGACAGATCCCGGCCGGAGCGACGGGAGGGATAAAAGGTGTTGGACTAAACCGCGGGGCCGAACGGACGTTGCGGCTGTGGGGATTTGAAAGCACCGGGACGGCGCGCAGTGTGGCAAGTCGTCAGGCTGCCGGAAAGGGGACAGGCAACTTTTTGGAAGACGAAAAAGTAGCCAGTCCCCAGCTGGGTTCCCGCCCTTCGGCTTCGCTCAGGACATGCTTTCGCGGGAACGACGCCGGGGGGCGCATGTCGGATGACCATGATTTGCATTCTCAGCAATACCCCGGACGTATTTTATGGTGAGGCAGGGGAAGGGTCTACGCCGTGGCTTTGGTTTGCTTCCATGCACCTTGACAGGAACCCCGCCTCCTATTAAAGGAATTGACCATGCTCGTTCGAAACGGAATCCTGGGGCACGTCGTTCTGAACGTGGCCAGTTTAAAGAAGTCGGAGAATTTCTACCGTACTTTTTTAGGGCTGAAGGTCTCGGCACGAAACCGTCAGACGAAGATGACCTTTTTGAGCTATGGCCGGGAACACCACGACGTCGCCTTGATGGAGCTGCCGAAGGGAGCGAAACATGTTGGCGGCAGGGGAATGCCCAAGCTTCACCACTTTTGTATTTACGTGGATTCGAATGATGTCATCGACAAGCTCTATGCCGTCTTGAAGCGGCGAAAAATTTCCATTGTCAGCAGGCCGGAGACGCTTGTGGTGGCGGGCAACCGTTCTATCAGCTTTCTCGATCCGGACGGCAATCGCGTCGAAATCGCCTGCAACGCGAACAAGTTCAAGTTCGACAACCGGAAGTAATAAGACTGCAAGAGGTAGCAAAAGGTGTGGCCGAGGTGATCCGTGTCCGTTGAAACCCTGCGGTTATCGGCAACTCAGGGTTTGGCAGGAGGCGATCCAGTTCGTTTAGTTCCGTCGCGCCGGACGCAAAGGGAGAACGTCTTCCTTTGTGGCGGCCCTGTTAGTTAAATCTCCGGTTCCTCGTCAAGTGGCGTAGGTGCACAGGCTGCGCATCAATCAGCGGAGTGACCGGCCGGTCGCCCACACGAAAACACCCACCTACGGTAAGCGTGAAGGGGCGGGTTTCAAACCCGCCCTTACGTCGTGATATGCCGGTTGCAGAAAAAAAATTCATTGCGTCTAGGAAACGACAGTAATGAAATTTGAACCAGACAAACGCCACCGCTGTTCGATCCGATTGCGCGGATACGATTACGCGCAGGCCGGCGGGTATTTCGTTACAATCGTGACGAAAGATCGAGTGTGTTTGTTTGGCCAGATGGTCAACGGGAAAATACGGTTGACAGATGGTGGTCGCATCATTCAAGCCACGTGGAACGAATTGCCAAACCATTATCCCGGTGTCGAATGCGATGTGTTTGTCATAATGCCGAATCACGTTCACGGCATCATTGTGTTGGTGGAAGATGATGGCGGCGTCGGGTCCAATGATGTAGGGGCAGGTTTGAAACCTGCCCAGCCCGGATTGCGACCCACCACCGCCCCACGGGCGGGTTTAAAACCCGCCCCTACACGACATGGGTTACCCGAAATCATCCGGGGGTTCAAAACGTTTTCTGCGCGTCGAATAAACGACATGCGAAAAACCCCCGGTTTTCCGATCTGGCAACGCAATTATTACGAACACATCGTCCGCTGCGAAAACGAATTGACCCGCATTCGGGAATACATCGCGAACAATCCGCTGCAATGGGACATGGATCGCGAGAATCCGTTGCGGTCGTTGGGTCGTAGGGGCAGGTTTGAAACCTGCCCTTCCCGTTCCGAACCGTGGGAGGTTTGACGGCATCGAAATAATTGCGCGGGTTTGAAACCCGCCCCGAGAGTCTGCTACTCAGGGATCAAAGGCGAATAAGAGAAGAGAGGAAACCAATTTATGCTAGGCGGTCATGCGGTTGCGCAATGTCTTGGTAACGAGGGTGTTAGACATGTCTTCTGTGTTCCGGGAGAGAGTCACATCGCGGTCCTGGACGGGCTATGCGGCATGCCGGAGATCAAACTGATCACCTGCCGGCAAGAGGGCGGCGCTTGCTTCATGGCGGAGGGTTACGCCAAAGCGACGCGAAAACCTGGAGTTTGTCTCGTGACGCGCGGTCCGGGCGCGACCAACGCGAGCATCGCCGTCCACAGCGCGAAGTACGATTCGGTGCCGCTGGTGCTGCTGGTGGGACAAGTCGCGCGATCGGCGCGGGGCCGGGAAGCGGGCCAGGAAATTGACTACACTCACTTCTTCGGCACCATCGCCAAATGGGTCATCGAGATTAACGATGCGCGGCAGGTTCCACGCACGATGGCGCGCGCGTTTCACATAGCGCGGAGCGGCCGCCCGGGTCCGGTAGTCGTATCATTGCCGCGTGACATGCTCGAAGAAGACGCCGAGATTTCCATGATCGATCCTTATCCAGAGGTGCGCTCCAATCCCGATCCGAAATCGGTCGAAGAGATGGTCGGCCGAATCAATGCGGCGAACAAGCCGGTGCTGATCGCCGGCTCGGGCACGCAATATTCCGACGCGAGGCAGGAGTTGATCGATTTTTCCGAGAAGTTTCAGGCGCCGGTGCTGACCACATATAAACGTCAGGATGCTTTCCCCAACAGCCATCCGAATTACATCGGCAACCTGGCGAACGCGAACCGGCACACGCGAAACTTAGTCGCGAACGAGGCGGATCTCGTCGTCGTTATCGGCAGTCGATTGAATCAGCAAACGACCGGCGGTTTTACAATTCCCCGGCCCGGCCAGCCATTCATTCAAGTTTACCCAGACGAACAATATATCGGCCAGAACTTGCGGCCCGACTTGGGCATAATCGCCGATGCAAAAACGGCTTTGAGCGCCGCGCTTAAATTTTCGAGCCCTAGGCCCAACGAGAGTCGCGCGGGTTGGGTCGCGGAGCACCACGTCGCGCAAAAACGCTATTGCACTCCGCCGGAAAGGCCGACCCGGCGCGTGTCGATGGAGCGCGTGATGGCGGACCTCAAAGCCGCGCTTCCCGCCGACGCGATCACCGCGACCGACGCGGGGAGCTTCGGCCAGTGGCCGCAGCGCTATTTGGAATTCGAGCACCCGGACTCTTACATTTCCCCGACTCTGGGCTGCATGGGCCCGGGAATTCCCTCGGCGGTAGCCGCCAAGCTCGCTCACCCGGAGCGGTTGGTAGTGGCGCACATAGGCGACGGGGGATTTCTTATGACCGGGCAGGAAATGGCGACGGCCAAGCAATACGGTGCGAATATCATCGCGATCGTCTACAACAACGAGGGTTACAATTCGATCCGCATGCATCAGGAGGCGCAGTATCCCGGCCGCCAGTACGGCACGGCTCTGGTCAATCCCGATTTCGCCGCGCTCGGCGCGGCCTACGGGGCCTTGGGGTTGAAGGTCAGCCGTGACGAGGAATTCTTGCCGGCGTTCAAAAAAGCAATGGCCGCCGACCGGTCGGCGCTGATCGAGGTGATGACCGACTTCGAGTACGTCACGCCGTCAGCAACGCTCTCGCAGTTGGCGGGGAAGAAGTTGGCTGGGGATTAACCGATAGCTGGCGGTTCAACGTTCAATGCCTTATATTAGGTCTGTTGAGCCTCTTGCAAAACCCCGCGCGTAGTCAGATTTGCGCCAGCCGCCAGGGCCGAGCGGCGTCATGCCGGCATGCGTTGACGAAGGAGGCGTTCGGTCATTCGCAGTGACAGCTTCTCCATTTCAGTAACGATCCGATC
>JAUYJC010000035.1 GCA_030688735.1 Deltaproteobacteria bacterium | reverse complement strand
GTCGCAAGCAACACGAAAAACGCGCCCATGATGATGAGCGCCATTGCCGGATGGATGAGCCAAAGCCCAAAGCCCAAAGCCGCGGCAGCAAGGATAAAGACAACATCGTTCAGACTGATAGACGCAATCAACTTGCGCAAGATCACCATGCTATTCGCTCCCCTCGCGGCCTCGTGCCACGGCGCGCTCAACCTCTTCCCGGTTCCATGTCGGCGGTCCCCAGCGGTCCATCGGCGCCGGGATGGTGCCGTCCCGAAGGCGATGGCAAATCTCTAGGGTTGTTGGAATTTGAAGTTTTACTTTAAGTTCAGCGATTGAAAGCAAGGTGCTCATTTCGAGCTGCCCCGCAGTTCGGGATAATTTTCCGCAATGTGCTTCTGAAAGTAGTAAACCTTTCCACCTGAAACCTCATTCCACTTATCGAAAGGAAACCTCGCACAGGGTAGCCAAGATCCGAACGATTCAAGGCCGTGGGTTCTAAACTCGTCAGCGAATGCTTCCTCTTCCGCGTTCGCCGCGCATAGCTCTTTGACTGCGGTCAAGACGCGGTTAGCGATCCGCTGGTACTCCGGCCGGAGTCTCTTGCAGATTTCGCGTGTGTGTTCACTTTCCAGGGCTTTAATGCGCTGGCGTTGCTTCTCGATTGCGAGGTCGAGAACTGTTTTTTTGTGGTAGAGCTGTCCGAGGTCCTCGCGTAGAGAATCGTTGTTTAACGCCTGCGGGCCTGAATCGCCCTGGAGGAGCCTATTCACTTCGTCGTCGATGCTTTCACGCCTGGCGGTAAGCCGCGCGTTCGTGTCCTCGATGAGCCTCTCGGCCTCATTGCGGTGCGTTTGCAACTCGGTTAATTTGGCCGCCGCCTCGCGGTAGTCTTGGAATTGATCCAGCGATAAGTCTTGCTTGTCCACGTTCTGTTCTCCTTTTTTTGGTTCGTGACTGTTTACCGTTTGCGAGGTCCGAATTTCATCGCGTTTTCCCGCGCGTGCCTACCGGTCGATGCGTTAAATCGCGCGAGGATAGGGACGATGCGAGTTTGAAAATCCACCTCGCGTTGGCTTACTGAGCGGCCTTCGGCGAGGTCAAGCTTTAGCTGCCGTTTTTCGGCAAGCTCTGCCGTCCACGCGGCGACGAGCCCTCTGGTCTGCGCGAACGCGGTGCGGTGTTCAAGGTACTTTCCTGGATCAAACTTTTCGATATGATCGCGCAACCAACTGATTCGCACCTCCAGCTCGGCACGCTGTAATCTGCGGCCTCTCTCAATTTCTTGTGGTGTCATTTTCATCTCATCCTTTCTGGTTTTAGTTGACATTTATTTGCCTTCCGTTTGTTGACTCGAATCATTGTGCCGGTTTTGTGCTTGTTCCATCCCCAAGCATGCCCATCTATCCCCTTCGAGTACCATTAACCCGCGTCGCCAAGTACTTGATTTATCGCCGATGGTAGAAGATAGTAGGGGATAGTAGACAGCTAGAGAAGAACTCGAAATCAAGTGTACGGGGAACCGTACCGGGGGTTCGAATCCCTCCCTCTCCGCCAATTCTTCAATTTTGCTCTAAAGAATCCATCCTCTGGTAGAACCCATGATTTTCGAAAAACAGATCCTCTGCATTGGGGCTGGCTATGTCGGTGGGCCAACTATGGCGATGATCGCCGCGAAGTGCCCGCGTTACAAGGTCACCGTTGTAGACATCAACTCCGCCCGGATTGCCGCCTGGAATAGCAACGCGTTGCCGATCTACGAGCCTGGGCTCGACGCGCTCGTCCAGAAAACGCGCGGCACAAACCTGTTCTTCTCCACCGCAATCGAGCAGGGAATCCAAGCCGCGGATATCATTTTTGTCTCGGTGAATACACCCACTAAAATGTTTGGTCATGGCGCGGGCAAAGCCGCGGACTTACAATTTTGGGAGAAAACGGCACGGCAGATTCTCGTCAATGCGACAAACAATAAAATTGTTGTCGAGAAATCTACCTTACCGGTCAGAACCGCGGAGGCGATGGAACGAATTCTCAACCAAAACACCAAGAACATCCATTTCGAGGTGATGTCCAATCCTGAATTCCTGGCAGAAGGAACCGCCATTGCCGATTTGGAGAATCCCGACCGTGTGCTGGTTGGCTCCCAGGAAACTCCCGACGGTCTCAAGGCGCGTAAGGCCATTGTCGATATCTATGCGCATTGGATTCCCCGCGACAGAATCATCGAATCCAATGTCTGGAGCGCCGAGTTGTCGAAATTGACAGCAAACGCCTTCCTGGCACAGCGAATTTCCTCTATCAATGCGATCTCAGCCCTATGTGAGCGAACCGAAGCTGACATAACCGAAGTGGCTGCTGCCATCGGGAAAGACACGCGCATCGGCGCTAAGTTTTTGCGAGCGGGTGTCGGTTTCGGCGGGTCTTGCTTCAGAAAAGATATCCTCAACTTGGTCTATATCTGCCAAAGCTACGGCCTGACCGAGATCGCGGAATACTGGGAGTCAGTTATCAGAATCAACGAGTGGCAACAGCGCCGGTTCGTTCGCACGATGCTGGAGAGCATGTTCAACACGATCGCTGGCAAGAAAATTGCGGTCTTGGGATTCGCTTTTAAAGCCGACACAGGTGATACGCGAGAGTCCCCCGCGATTGCCATAGCTCGGAGTCTACTCGAAGAACACGCTGACGTCGTTGTTTCCGATCCCAAGGCTCTAGATAATGCCAGGGAAGATTTGAAAGACGTGCCGACCGGTCTTTGCTTTGAAGTTGATCCCTACCGTGCGACCGATGGGGCACACGCTGTGGCCCTTCTTACCGATTGGCAACTCTATCGCGAGCTCGACTATGAGCGGATTTTCCAGTCCATGGAACAACCTGCCTTTCTCTTTGATGGTCGGAACATTCTTGATCACAAGAAGTTGTTTGATCTCGGGTTCAATGTGTTTGCCATCGGTAAGGCGCCCCTAAAGCATTTTTAATCTATGTGGATAAGATCCTGAAGGGCGCCAAGCCTGCCGATCTGCCGGTGGAGCAGCCGATGAAGTTTGAGCTGGTGATCAATCTGAAGACGGCGAAGCAGATCGGCGTGACGATCCCGCAGTGGCCGCTGATGAAGGCGGATCGGGTGATCCAATAGTCTGTCGCGTTCCGCGAGTAGTTGCGACACTCTATCGTAGGATTGAACTGATTTCTCCTACGACTCAATCTTGTGAGATTTGCCTGAGGCGTCGTACAATTCAATCATACAAAACGGAGTCGGCCAATCGGCGAGATCAGATTTGTCTCTTGTTCGTCTTGGGCTACTCCGACGATTTTCAACGTTCGGTTTCCGCCTCAAAGAAAAGGTCCTGTTGGAAATCAGCCGTGCGAATGGGTAATCCGTCTTAGTAAAGATCGAGCACCAGACTCATTTGCAGGAACACTTTTTTTCGGGCAGACCCAGCTAATTGCTTGTTGTATCGGTCTAGGCCAACAAATAGGTGCGCAGGACATCACGTAGCATCGGCAATTGAAAGGGTTTGTACAAAATCTCTGCGGCCCCTGCATTGAGCGCCCGGTTGATACGATCTTCAACGTTGCAGGCGGTGGTCCAGCCGGCATGTATGACCACGGGTATGTTTCGGGTGGACGAATTCGCCTTTAATCGCGCCGTTACTTCATCTCCGTTCATACCGGGCAGGCGTACGTCCATCACGATAAGATCAGGATGTACGCTGGAAGCCTTATCGATAGCCTCTGGACCCGTGGCCGCTTCGAAGACTTGGCGGCCCAAACCTTGAAAGGTGTCAAAAGGTGTCAGGAACCGTTGTTTTTCCCAGGCCAGGCCTGGAACCTTGAACCGTGAGGGACTAGCCGGCGACCGCTTGTTGCAGGGAAGGGCTGAGAAGCGTGGCGCTTATTCCCTGTTTCCCCGCGGTGACACTGAGGAACTGGCTAACGGGGGCGGAGCCAAGGATGCTCAGCAGCAACGGCTTGACATCAGAATGCTCTTCGATTCCCGGCAATGGAATTTCCCGCGAGGCAATTGCGTGATGATAATAATTGCGAATCGTCAGACCTGTTGGGCGCTGCGTCTTGGGATCGATCCGCAGCAAGATTTGGTCCGAGAGTTGATAGCCGGTGGATGCAGCGGGCTACCCAAAGGTAACGTAAAGGATATCTCCATCGGGATCGTAGGTAATGCGCGTGGCTTTCATCGGTTCTCACCTCCGGTGCCGAAAGATCTGGTAAGCGGTCACGATAAAATTGTTCTCGGCGCCTCCCGGAACAAAGCCGAAACGGACAACGGCGACGATCGTATTGTTGCCGGCGGGCAAATCTTCAAAATCTCGGTAAAGGTGTCAGGTCAGAAACGATCGCAAGTCATCGCCATTGGTTAAGATTGTGAATTTCGTTGGCGATGGGAAGAGCAGAGGCGACAAGGTTATCAATGGCCAAAACAATTTGGGTCCGGCTCATGTTCTTGCTTACGTCTTTGTCCTCGTAAATGAGCAGGATACCTGAGTGGTTACGATTCGAATCGCGCCATTGGTGATGTAGGCCCACGAAGTCGTCAGGATCTTTGGTCAGCAATGTATAACCGCGATGCGCAGCAAAATGGAGGTGCTCTCTATCCGAGACACCTGAGGTTCCCGCAATACGTGGCGTGGAAACCCGATGGCCCGCTTGACGCAGGAGCGCTGCCAATGTGTCATCGTCGGCGCAATCGTCCAAATAGAGCGACAGCGGCATCGGCCCTAGAGCAGGCCTTTTGCGCGCAGCCGCCGACCCTCTTCGTCGGTTTCAGCCCCGACCAGAGCCTTGTTTTGCTGGTAATAATCGAGTGGCAGTGGGGTCGTGCTTTCTAATCTGTGTGTCCAGATGAATTGCTGTCGCGATCCAAGAAAGAGTCATTGTCATTTCGATCCCTTCGGGAAAGCTCAGGACGGGCTCCGGGAGAAATCTTTCTTAGATCCCTCGCGTCCACTCGGGATGACGGCCCTCCGCCCGTCACCTTTGCGGCCTTAGCGTCTCTTCGACGTCGCTCAGGGCGTGCTTTGCGGGAGATACTCCGAGATTCGGTTGCGGCTTTGCCGCGCAGGGTCTGTGTGGTGAATACTCCTTCACAGTAAACCCTGAAGAGCCTAAAATTTGAGGAAAATCTCCTGGGCCTCGTCGCCGGTCAATTGCTTGATCGTCGTGATCCGGTCGCTGAATTCCTTCAAGGTGCCCAGCGAGCTGCTGCCGTACTCGCCGGAATTTAACGCGACGGAGCGGATGTGGCGCACACACGTAAGAACGGAACCCACAATCGGTACTTCATCACCGAGGACGAACTGGTCGGCACACTCACACGCGTCTTCGGGGCAATGCTAGATCACCCGGAAAGCATCCGCGGCTACCTCCGTCCATTTTGCTAACCATCATGTCCCTTTAATTATGCGTGGATGTATATCTCGGGGGAGATCTAGACTCGCCCGGCGGATCTCACCGGTTTCGTGAACGGATCGCTCTGTCTCTTACTGCCGGTAGGTCGCGTCCGCATAGGCGAAAGGCAACGGAAATAAGCTTGCGTACGTTCACGAAATACGCTACGTTCATGCAGACGTGAACTTGAGTGATTCCATGAACATGAAGAACTTGTCAGCGGTAGGGTTAGAGAACGCTTTGGCGGCCAAGCTGGAGAAATTGCTGCGGGGTGTGGACTGGCTCCGTGGCTGGCAGATCAAACACGTGGGCGAAGGGTCGGACGCCGGCTTTGATTTGTTGGCTACCTTGCCGTTGCCCGGTGGTGGCAAGGCGGCGTTGTGCGTGGAGTGCAAACGGGAGTTGCGCCCGAGCGTCTTTCTAATGGTGGCGGACAAAACGTTTTCACCGGCGGGCCGGCCCAAGGTGGTCGTGCCGGTGTTAGCGTTGCCGTGCGTGTCGCCGCGCGTGGCGGAGTTGTGCGCGGAGCACGGCTGGAGCTGGTTTGACCTCGCGGGGAATCACCGGCTGGATATTCCCGGGCTGCTCCGTCTCCAGCACACAAGCAATGAACCGGTTCATGAGCGACCGCGTCCGACCGCGAACTTGAGCACGCCGGAAGCGGGGCGAGTCGTCCGCGCGCTGCTGCTTCCGGAGAACGCCGGGAGGCGGTGGACGCAACGGCATATGCAGACGCACTGCCAGCCGAATGTGAGCCTTGGCTTGGTGAACAAGGTGGTGCGCCATTTGCGCGACGAGGCGTTCATCGAGATGCGCGAGGATGGCGGCTTTCAATTGCGTGATCCGTTGAAATTGCTGTTTGCCTGGCGGGATGTCTATCGCTTCGACCGTCACGAGCGGCGCGGCTATTTCACTTTGCTGCGAGGGAAAAAGCTTCAAGACGCGCTGGCCGGGCTCGACTTACGGACGGGCGGCTTCGCAGCCTATGCGGCGTTTTCGGCGGCAGAGTTTCAAGCACCGCATGTGCGGCAACCCAAGACGTGGCTATATGTACGTGAAAAGGACGTTTCCACGTTTGAGCGACTGGTAGACGCCAAGCCGGTAGAGTCGGGCGAAAACCTGACGGTACTGATTCCCAACGACGATGGAGTGTTCTATTTGGGCGACGGTGGCACGATGGGGGACCACCGGATGCGTTGCACTAACGCGGTGCAAACGTACGTGGACTTGTTTCACTGCGGCGGCCGTGGCGAAGAAGCGGCGGAAGCGTTGCTGAATCAGCGCTTGAAGCCCGAATGGAAAATTCGCGGCTTGAATATATGAATCCAGAACCACGCCAACGGGACGATTACAGTGAGCGGCAGGTGGAAGCTGCGCGCCGCGTCCTCGTGGATTTGGGACAGGTGTTAGCCCCGTTCATGGATTGCCTCGTGGTGGTTGGTGGCTGGACGCCAGACCTGCTATTGCCGGAGGCGGACGAGCCGCACGTCGGAAGCATTGATGTGGACCTTGCTCTGGATACCGCCAAGCTAGCCGACGGACGGTACGCGGAATTGCTGAAACTGCTGCTCGACACGAAACGCTACCGCAAAGGTGCGAAGGATTTTCAGTTGGTCGTGAAGGTGGACTTGAAAGATGGCGAGAAACCGGTCGAGGTAGAGGTTGAATTTCTCGCACCGAAGGACGTGAAACTGAAGAAGAATAAGCCGAAATTTATGGAGGATTTCCGTGTGCTTTGGGCGGATGGCTGCGGTGTGGCGTTTCGCGCGCCCGTCGAACTCAAGCTGCCCGGACAGAACGTGCGCGGCGCGAAGAACACGGTGCGACTGCGGGTCGCTTCCCTGGCAGATTTCGTCGTGATGAAGGCGCATGCCATCGGAGGTCGCGACAAACCGAAAGATACCTACGACCTATGTTATTGTCTGGAGCAATTTCCCGGCGGAATGGACAGGCTGGCGGCTGATTGGAAGCAGCGGATGAAGGAGAGAGATGTAGTCAAGGCGATTGAGATTCTACAGGAGAAGTTCGCCAGCGTGGACGCTTTCGGACCTCATCAGTTGGTGGAATTTCACTCGGCGCCAGATGCAGATACGCAGGCCATGCAGGCGCGGCAGGCTTACGAATTGGTCCAGAAATTCCTGAGCCTATTGTGACGGACGAATGAACCTCGAAGGCTATACCGAAGACCGGCTCGTCGAGCAGCCCGCAATAAAGCTCTTCGGGGAACTTGATTGGGAGACAGTCTCGGCCTTAACCGCGGATCAGCCTTAGGCTGATCCGCGACGACTTGTAAGGCTGAGGCGCTGATGCGCGGCTATGAAGATTTCCGGTCGTGGTGATTCCTCGACGGGCTCGGAACTGAAGGCCGTCGAGGAAACCTGCCGTGAGGCTTCTCGAACGGTCGAACGATGCGAACTTTGTCTCTCTGTGTGAATAGATACTTACTTTGGAAATGTTGAATCGAACGACTCCAGGGAAAGTTATCCCGCCAAGGCGCCAAGTGGTGGGGCGAGGGCCGTCATCCCGAGCGAATGCGAGGGATCTAAGCAAGATTTCTCTCTTCGTTCGAAATGACACTGCTCTTCCTTTGTGCCTTTGCGAGAGATATTCCGAGACCGACCGGTGCGCGAAGCGCACCCTACGAAAACCTTCGTGTCCTTCGTGCCTTCGTGGTGACTCCGACTTTTCTCATTTTGGTTGCGGCTTTGCCGCGCTGGGTCTGTGTGGTGAATACTCCTTCACAGTAAACCCTGACGAGCCTAAAACTTAAGGAAAATCTCCTGGGCTTCGTCGCCGGTCAATTGCTTGATCGTTGTGATCCGGTCGCTGAATTCCTTTAAGGTGCCCAGCGAGCTGCTGCCGACGTCGATCAGAATGGAAAAAAGCGAGAAGCCGAGTCGCTCTTTTTCGGCGCGAAACCGCACCGCCCACTCGGGCTCAACCTGGCACTCTCCGTCAGTGATAAAGATGATATCGCCTTTCTTGAAGCGGGATTGTCCTAAACAATCCAGCGCCGCGTCCAGGGGGCGCTGAAAATCGGTGCCGCCGCCCGGAAAGTATTCCGCCAGATCCATGACGGTTTTGGTGTCGGCCTGGTAGCGGTCCCGCGGATTCATGTCGAGAACTTGCAGCGGCGTCTCCGCCGATGAAAAACAAATGGAGCGAAACAACCGGCGTTGTTTGCGGGCGATTTCCAGAAGCGTCAACGTCACCGCTTTGGACCAGATTTCCTTGTCCCCGGCCATGGACGAGCTGCCGTCGAGGCAGACGATCATCGGTCCTTTGCCTTTTTCCTCGACGCCGCGCAGCGAATATTGAATCAGCTCCTGGTCGAGAAA
This sequence comes from Deltaproteobacteria bacterium, assembly GCA_030688735.1. Lineage (GTDB taxonomy): Bacteria > Desulfobacterota > Binatia > UBA9968 > UBA9968 > JACPFE01. The sequence continues at coordinate 2,690 of JAUYJC010000035.1, read as the reverse complement.
ACGGCGCTGGAAGTCTTTGCGCAACACGGGGTGATGGAGCATCAGCAGCTCATGCGGCAGCAACCGGTGCAGCGAATCGCCGCGCTCAACCTCCAAGACCTCTTCGCTGGCGCGCTCGAAGACCTTCTTGCGCAGCGCCAGGGCGTGGAACTTCATCCGGCCGACCATGCGCGCGAGCTTCTTGAGTTTCTCATTGCCGGCCAGGCGCCGTCCAAGTTCCAGTTTCTGGCCCGGCGGCGACTTTTGTCCCGTGCTGATGGTGTCGCCCCAGGTTTCCGCTTGTTCGGCGGCGTCTTCGAGCTCTTGGGCCACTTTTATCGTTTCGGCCTGGAGGCGGTTCGTCGCCTGGGCCTCGATTTGCTTCAAGTCTTCCTTGAGCTGCGCCGTCTTGTGCCTCAATAATGCTTCGGCTCCCTGAACCTCACCGGTCATTTTGTCCTTGGCCTTTTGCAGCGCCTTCTTGCCTTCCTCCGATAACTCCCCCTCGGGAATCGTGTCAGCGTTTTCGTACTCCTCCATCGTTTGGCTGACCAGGTCTTCTTGCTTTTGGATGTCCCAAAGGTCGCGCAGGTCGCGGCGAGTGAGAAGCTTTTCTTCGCGCACCAGCGCCAGCAAGCGATCGCCCAAGATCAGAGTCGAAAGGCCCGAGTGCGCCTCGTTCAGCAGAGTCTGTTCGCGGAGGATCTCGTATTGACCGCCTTGTTGGACGCCGTGAAGAAATTTTTGATTGAGCAGGGCACTAGGCAATACCTCGGGGTCCTTGAGGAAATTGATGTTGTACTTGAAAAGGAGACAAAAAATATCTTGCAGCAAAGAACCGAAATGAGGCAGGAGCATACTGCCTTTGTCCTCCAGCTCGCGCAGCGACGGCGAATCGGTGCGTAACTGGCTCCAGACGCGCCGGTCGTAGGCGTCGCTTTCGATCCAGAAGCTGTTTCTGGGAAGGGGTAGGAAGACCCGTTTGACCGGTTTTTTGCGCGGCTTCGGGGGCATTGGGTCACGTAAACAGGTGCTGAGTCCTGAGTAACGAGTCCTGAGAGGCATCGGACGGGGTCAGGAGCCTTTCCGGAAGGGGCTCCTGACCCCGTTTGATCTCAGCACTCAAAATTGTTCCAGCATCTCTTTTTGCAACTGCTCGATCTCGCCGCGAACGGAGCGGACGCGGTCCAGCGGACGGCCGAGCCGCTTGGCTTTCTCCGTGATCTGATCGACCTTGGCGAGAATGTTTCTCAGCTTGGTGTGGAGTTCGATCAGCGCCCTCGCGCGTTCGTCGCTGGTCCTGCCGGGTCGGAGCGCCGATTCGCGGATCTCGCGCGATTCATACAGCAGCTCGGTGATCTCCTCTTCGTAGCCGAGCAGCAACTCGCGAACCGTGCTGCGCACTTGCTCGTGCTCGGCGGGGTCGCGCCACAGAACATGCTCCAGGAAGAACAGATCTTTCTCTTCGACTTCTTGCGCTCCTTCAAGGTAAGCGTGCGCTTGTAATAGTGACAGAGACTGGCGATAGCGGCGGTCGGATGCCTGGATGTTTTTCTTGTTCAGCTCCCGGCGAATATCGGCGATGCCGCGGTAAACATGCGGTGGAATCGCCACCGCGCGCGCCTGTTCTTGCAGGTCCGTCAATTCGGCCAATGTCAATGTCGTGCGCTCCGGTTGCGCCTGGGATTCGAGCATGCGCAGAAAACGGAAGTCCTCGGCGATATAGTCCACCACGAAGCGCAGCAAGAAGCGGTCGTATAGCGCCGTCAGCTCCTCCTCTTCGGGAAGCTCGTTGCTCGCCCCGAACAGAGTCAGCAGCGGCACCCGCGTAATCTCCTTGCCGTTGTGGAAGAGACGCTCGTTGATCAGAGTCAGAATTGCATTGAGAATCGAAGAGTTGGCCTTGAATATCTCATCCAAGAAGGCAATGTGTGCTTCGGGCAATTTATGGCTGGTCACCCGGCGATAATCGTCCTGTTCCAGGGCTTTGAGGCTCACGGCGCCGAAAATCTCTTCCGGCGTGCTGAAGCGGGTGAGCAGCCACTGAAAATAGTTGGCCCCTTCGATTCGCCGGCACAGCTCGTCGGCGAGCATCGATTTGGCAGTGCCCGGCGGGCCGATGATCAGCAAGTGGTGGGAACAGAGCAGTGCGGCCAGAGCGCCGTCTATCAACTCAACGCGCTCCAGAAACATTTGTTTGAGCTCTTCGCGGATCTTTTTCAGTTTTTCTTGCGCGGTCATCTTCGAGCGTTAGGGTAGCAAAAGGGTCCGGCATAGACAAACAATGGACAGGCGGCCGGCTTTTCGATATGGAGAACAATTATTCCATCCGAACCGTCCCGGAGCGCATGCGGGCCGGGGCCCGATGTGGGGGAGCGTCAAGTGACGGACGAACAGTGGGATGTTATCTTGATCGGCGCGGGGCAAAACAACTTCGCCCTTGGCACCTATCTGGGCAAGGCCGGTCTGAAAACCGTGATCTGCGAAAGCCGGCTGGAAAACGGCGGCAGGCTGGCGAGCGAAGAGATCACCAAGCCTGGGTACTGGCACAACACGCTCGCTTATTTTCAGGACAACCGAGAACTGTCGCCGGTGTGGAAGGATCTCGATTGGGCCGACGGCCATCACGCCGAATTCGTCTCGCCGCCGGTGGTAAGCTCGTTGCTGCTCGCGGACGGCCGTTCAGTTTCGCAGCATCAGTCGCTCGGCGC
>JAUYJC010000301.1 GCA_030688735.1 Deltaproteobacteria bacterium | reverse complement strand
TCTCTTCGTTCGAAATGACAATGCTCTTCCTTTGCGGCCTTAGCGTCTTTGCGCGAGATATTCCGAGTTTCGATTACAGTTGTTCGCCGGAGGCGAACCTCTTTTCCCCAGCGTGGTCTGGGGAAAAGCGTGTACTACTATCGTTGATAATTTGCGCGGCTCGCGCAAATTGTCCAGTGGCGGTGTTGATTGTATCGGTCCAAAAGAGATCTCACCGCGGAGACGCGGAGGACGCGGAGTAAAGAGATCTTAATTAAGAAATATTCCGAACTCTGCGAACTCTGTGCCTCTGCGGTGAAATAAGGATTGCATCTTTGGTTGCGGCTTCGCCGCGCTGGGAACTCTGCGTCTCCGTGGTGAATACTTCTTCACAGGAAACCCTGAATAACCCTAAATGTTATCAGTCAGCCTTAGACAGCCTCATGAGCGGTATTTCCCGACTCGTTCGTCGTTGATAGGAAGCGAACTGAGGGTATAACTCAACCAACCGCGGCCAGATAAGTTTTTTATCTTCGGCGGAAACCTTTCGTGCAAGAACTTTCCGGCGCTCGCTCTTCATTGTGACTTCGGCTTCGGGACAATGCTCAAGATTGAGATACCATGCGGGATGCATGTCATTCCCACCAAACGAGGCGACAATGATGAAATCCGCGCCGTCTTGAAGATAGAGAACCGGCGTTGTTCTTGCGCGTCCCGTCTTTCGGCCCTTCGTCGTGAGCATCAGGAACGGCGCTTTCCCCATTAAGTTGCCGAACGTTCGGCCCGTGAAGCTCCACAACCATCTGTGAATCCGTCCTATCAAGCGAATTGTCGCTGGTCTCAGGCGCGTCATTTCCCTTGTTCGGCCTTAGCAGTGGATGCCATGGGTTGAATGCAATCAAGCTCCATAACGACCACGGGCACTGCAACGGTATTGCGCTGCACAGTGGTTCGTTGGACCACGCGAAAGCCGAAGCGCTCGTAGAAAGACTCCGCGTTTAGTGTCGACTCCAAATGAATCGGGCCCTGCCAGCCGCGCCGCGCTTTTTCCAGCGCTCGCCTCATGATCGCTGAACCAACGCCCAGGCGTCCCGCGATAGGATCAACATAAACCGCGATGATCTTACCTGGCGCCGCCTCGCCGAATCCAACGACTTTCGAGTCGCGCTCCACGACGAATATATCCCCCCTCTCGATGCCGGGCAGGTAACCTTCGGGACGCCGGTTTGAAAGCCACCCGTCGATGATTTCAGCCGGGTAGTGTCCGCTGCAGAGCGCCCGCACTGAAGCCGTGTGCAACTGGTGAAGACGTTCGGCGTCTTGAGAGTTCGCCTCGCGGATATTGAAGTGCGGCGTTTTCATAGATCTCGCGAGGCGACGCCCGACGATTTACGCGGGCGTAGCCTAATCCTGGCTCATTTCATCGCTTTTACCGCAAGGAACTCCCCGTTGCCCACCGGCACGAGGCCTGTCACGAATTCGGCGTCGGCTTTCACCAGCGCCATGAACGGCGCGATTTCGACCGGATGAGAGGTGGCGTTATCGACAACGAGCAAGCCGCCGGGCCGGAGCACGCGGCGCAAATTGGGCCACCAGCTCGGATATTCCGGGCGCTCCGAATCCAGGAATATCATATCGAATGCACCATCGGGTGAGCGATCGAGAACCCTGCCGGCATCGTCGTGAATTTGTGAAATATAAGAGGCCAGGCCGGAACGCGCGAAGTTTGCCGCCGAAAGGTCGATCTTGTACGGAGACTTTTCCACCGTCGTTACCGACCCGCCGACGGCCCGCGCGGCGCTCGCCAGCCAAAGAGTCGAATAGCCATTCGACGTGCCGATTTCCAACAGGCGGCGCGCAAACGTCGCTCGGACCAACACGGCGAGGAATTCGCCCGTGTCGTGAGTGATGTTGAGCATCTTGCGGGGCCGCTCGGTGATAGAGCCGTCGTTGTCCTTGCCGAACTGCTCAAGCTCGGCCATTAACGCTTCTAACCCGTTATCCATGGTCCTACATTCTCCGCGATGCCGTAGTTACACCGATCCGATGACGGCGAGCGCCCGTTTTACTTCGTCGATGCCTTCGGGCGAGAGCGGCGCCTGCGGTGGCAGCGGTATTCCCACGGCGTAACCTTGGAGTTCGAGCGCGCCTTTGATGCAGGCGGCGAGATTATACTTCGCAAAAGCCTGGTTCAGTGCCCAGAGCGGCCTTTGCAATTCCATCGCCGCACTCCAGTCGCCGCGACGGCAAAGCTCATAGAGCCGAACGCTCTGCCGCGGCGCGACACATGCAGGGCCCGCCATCCATCCGGCACCGCCGATCAGCATCACGCAAACGGGAACATGGGCCGAGGCGGAAAAGATTTTCATGCGGCCTTCGACCTTGTTGATGATCGAAAGCAGGCGGCCGGTGTTGGACGAGGCGTCTTTGATGTAGCGGATGTTCGGCACCTGACTCAATTTTTCAATCACCGGCAGGCTTAGATCCGAACGCTGGAAATTGGGATTCGTGTAAAGCACCACCGGCAGCGACACTGCGTTGGCAATTGCCTTGAAGTATTCGAACACACCTTCGTCCGATATCGGAAAGTACGCCTCAAGAATGGCGAGAATCCCTTGGCATCCTAGCCGTTCGAACTCGCGGGTCTGCGATACGGCATCGGCGATGGTCGTCGAAGCTACGCCGGCAACCACCGGCACACGCCCACGCGCCGCCTTCATAACAACTTCCACGATTCGCCGCCGCTGCGCCCATGAGAGATAAGCAAACTCCCCGGTCGATCCCAGTGGCGTCAGGCCGTGCACGCCCGCCTTGATGAGATCATCGCACAACCGCGCCAACACGTCGGCCTTCACCTCCCCGGAAGCATCGATGGGGGAAACGAGATAGGGGAAAACACCGTGGAAATCCGAGTGGTTCATGAGTCTTCCTCGGTCATGGGATTCGAAACCCGGGCACAGCTCGATCCAAGCACCAGGTTCGGTTTATTAGCAGGGTCCATATGACCATGATCATAAATTGAAAAGCAATGAAAAAGAACAGGGCGTTAAACGCTAAAGGACCATTGACTTGGGTTTGGAATGTCGCATATCAGCCTGTCCAACTCATTTCTCTTGAATCACTGGTTGCGATACCGATTGCTGGTGATGACATGCGGACTATTTTTGAGTAAAGTCATCTAAAGCCGGTGGGAACCGACTTACCAAGAAAAACTTGGCGTGAGGAACGCAAATGATTCATCCATCCGCTGCATCTATCAAAGTTCTCGGGTTCGACGTCTTCGGCACCGTCGTCGATTGGCGCTCCAGCGTGATCGCCAAAGGCGAGCAACTCGGCCAGGCAAAGGGCATCACAATTGACTGGGCGGCGTTCGCCGACGCCTGGAGAGGCGCATATCGTCCGTCATTGGACCGCGTTCAGAAAGGCGAGCAGCCGTGGACCAAGCTCGATAATTTGCATCGAGCTTCGCTGGAGCAAATCCTGACGCAATTTAAAATCGAAGGTCTCAGGAACGACGAAATAGATCACTTTAACCGTATCTGGCACCGTCTCAAGCCCTGGCCCGATTCAGTTGCAGGATTGCAGCGTTTGAAAACGGGCTTTGTGATTACGACGCTGTCCAACGGCAATATATCTCTGCTGACCAACATGGCCAAGCACGCCGGCCTGCCGTGGGACTGTATCCTCTGCGCCGAGTCCGTGCGTCATTACAAACCCGATGCTGAAGTCTACCGTCTCATTCCGGAGCTTTTCGACTTAGAGCCGGAACAAGTCATGCTGCTCGCCGCCCACGAGAATGACTTGCAGGCAGCGCAGAAACATGGACTTAAGACAGGGTTCGTCCACCGTCCGCTGGAACACGGATCAGGGAAAGCTTCGTCGATTCCGCCAGCGGGAACGTTCGACTTCGTGGCGAAAGATTTTCTCGACCTCGCCGACCAGCTCGGCGTCTAGACGAAGCGGATAAAGAGGCCGCCCGACCTGTTAGCCCTCTTGCATCATGAGCTGATTCTTTACTTTCCTAATCGCGCGCACGATGTATATGTGAAAAGGGATGAGTCGATCCCAAACTATCGCACGAAGTCGGATGCCAACTAACGATTCTCTCCAAACCTTAAACACCGACGCTCTGTCGGGGGTTCGCAGCCTGCCAAGCAACACGATCCAGGTCGGACTCACGTCACCTCCGTTCTATCTTCTTCGTCGCTATGGCACCTCGACGACTTGGCCAGATGGTTGGGAAGGAGAACTCGGGCACGAGATCCATCCGAATGATTTCGTACGCCATCTGCTTAACGTGTTCGATGAGGTTTGGCGTGTCTTGCGAGACGATGGCTGTCTCTGGGTAAACCTCGCAGACACGTTCAACAATCGGCAAGGAAAGAAGGGAACCACCAATGCCCCGAACGGCTCCGATGGCCGTTTCGCGGCAGGCGGAAGAGGCTATGCCGAGTCATTGCGCCAGCAGCCCGAATTTTTCAAGCATTACGTGCCTAACATTGGCCACAAATCTGAAATGGGCGTACCTTTTCGCTTTCACTTGGCAATGACGGATCCGGAGTTTCGCCGCTTCATCGGGTGCAAGGAAGGGCCGCAGTGGATCTGCCGTCGCACCGTGGTTTGGGCGAAGTCTCTAGTGCGGGTCGAAAGCCAAGCCGCGGAAGGAAATGCGATGCCGGAACCAACGCGGGACCGGCCCTCGCGGAACTACGAGTTTCTCTTCCTTTTTACCAAACAGCCCAACTATTATTTCCACCGAACCGCTATTGATGTCCCGTCACGCTCTAGCAACCGCGACGGAGTTCGCGCAAACGCCGGCTCCGTATGGGAGACCCGGTGCGAAGTCTTTTCTGACAGCGACAGCCCGGACGGTTTGTGGCGAGTGAACTCCGAAGCGTCTCCTTACCGACACGTCGCGATGTGGCCCCGAGCGCTCGTCCGGCAAATGCTGCTCCCTACTACGCGCCCCGGTGACGCTGTACTCGATCCCTTTGCCGGCAGCGGTACAACAGGCGAGGTGGCGCTCGAACTGGGGCTCAAAGCTATTCTTATCGAGTCTTCTGTTCACGGTCGGGAGGCTCTGACAGACCGTCTTCAGGGGCTCAATGAAAACCTGTTAGCCAACCTCGGACATGACGCCACCCGCTGAGCAAGGCGGCGGAGCACCGGAGCCCGCTCAAGAAACGGTATCAAGGGCCTTCGGGGCAGACAACCGCGCCCGCTTGCCGGCGCGGTATTTCACTCACGCAGGGGAAGTCACTACAGGCAAAGCCTGGCAGCACGTCTATAGGTTGCTGCTCTGGATCGATCGAACGACCGCCCTCGCCCATTGCTACGAGTCAGACAAGGCTCAGCCCGGCCGCCCCTGGTATGCACGCTCGCTCGGCTTTCACTCCTGGGTATCAGATGCGTTAAACATCGCTCCGGCTAATCTAGGAGAGCATGTCGATTGGCTGTTCCGAGAGGCGGTCAAGGATCTTGCGACTAAGGCTCTCACGGGCCGCACAACTGCTTACGCATCGCAGCGTGCGTCGTATGAAGGTCGGGGCTTCCCGGAACCAGGAGAAGATCCGGAACTCGTGGCAATAATCAAGGATGTTCTGGGGAAACGGACGCCCGAGGAACCGTCGGTTGAAGAATACCGCAATCTGACGCGGCGAATCACTGTTTACATGACTCAGGAAAACAAGCGGAGAAACCTCGTCGGAGAAGGATTCGAAGATGTGCTTTCGGCCGTCGTTCGTCGTCTTCCGTTTTCCAGCGGCTTCGAACTCCGAAACCGATCTCTACTGCATGATTTGCCCGGTTTCCACCCGCCGTCACCAAACGAAAAACCGAAACGAGTGGACCTTGCATTAATCTCGGGCAATGAGCGCATTCTGGTGAGTGCTAAGTGGAGCATCCGCGCCGATCGCGAGGAACAGTTCCACAGCGATTTCGAGACGTATGCGCGGCTTGAGTCGGCTGGGCGCGACTTCGCCTACACGCTAATCACAAACGAATTCGACGCAGCTCGTCTTAAAGCAGCGTGCGAGCGCCGCCGCCAAAACGCCCCATTGTTTTCACACGTCGTGCATATCAACCCCGCCGGCGTGCTGGCCGCCTACGGCAATCCTGAGCGCGGATCATCGAACGTGATACGATCACATGTGGCTAATGGTCACTTGATGAGTCTGGAATCTTGGCTCGAGTTCCTAGAGCAAAAGAAAAATAACTAACGGCTTGCGCCGGAACTTGACGGGCCACTCAGCAGACGGATTAAGCTTACCGAAGGAAAAACGTTCAATGGCAGAACGTAGCGAAGCCCTCCCGCCGGAAGCCATCGACGCCCTTCAGCGAGGAAACAAAATCGAAGCGATCAAAATTGCCCGGGAGGCACAAAAGCTCGATCTCAAGGACGCCAAGGGTAAAGTCGACGACTACGTGCAAAACGATCCGGTGTTGCAACAAAAGCTCGCATCGGCTCAGGCTGAAACCAAGGGCAGCCTAGTCCGCTGGCTCATCCTCATCGCCCTCGCGATCGCGGGTTACTACCTTTTCGTCGCAGGGTAGGGTCCTGAAATTAAGGTGTGTTAATTTAACTCATTCGCCTCTTGGTCGTCATGCCCGCAGAAGCGGGCATCCAGAAGATTTTAAATTTCCTGGATTCGGCTCGCGCTAGCTTCAGCCTGAGGCTGATCCGTCCTTCGGCGAAATCGCCAGGTTGGTTGGAATAACGTCTGAACCATTAAACAGATTGGCAGTGTTTGAAGGAGCGAGTATCCTTAACAATCTGCTCCCAAATTTTGGATAGTACGGACAGTTTCGCTGTTGGCGAAGCGTAGAGTTACATGCTAATGGACTGGCGTAACGGCGGTAGTACACTTAGTGGCTAACTTTCAAGGAGAGCTTGATGGGAACCGACCAACCTTCCATCGATCCCTATCTCTTTGAGCGGCATCTTGAAGCGTTTCGCACCTATGTTGAAGAACGCTCAGGTGTTCCGTTCGTTTCGTTCTCGTCAAATCCGTACACCGAAAAGCAAGAGGGTTATAAGTACGAAGTTTACAGGGCGGCCCGTGAGGCGCTCGCCTTCCAAGCCTGGAAAGAGGCTGATATCGGGAGTGGCGAGATTGCCGAAGCCGCCATCGAGGCGATAGAAGTCCCTGGTAATAACCTGGTGCCTTGGCAAGGACGATTCGGCGCCGAGGCTCGTCCACACCAGCCGCTCTATGACGCCAAGAGCCAACCAGATCATCTGCTGCGAATTGAACGATGTTTGTTCGGACTTTACCGAGATCAAAATGAAGAGAAATCCTTTCGTGACCTTACTGACATATTCGGGAAGAGCTATCCACTTCTGGCTTATTTCTTTTTCCTAAAAGACCGGTCACGGTACCTTCCGATTGCCCCGACATTCTTCGACCGGTCATTTCAGCACCTTGGTGCCGATTTCAAGACCGCTCGTCGATGCTCGTGGGAAAACTACTCGGCTTATGTTGTGCTTATCGGTGAGTTGAAAGAGATGCTCACCGAGAGCTTGAGCGTGGAAGTTACCCTACTCGACGCTCACTCATTCGCTTGGATTCTCGTCTCCCAGATGGAGAGTGGAAACAGGCTTGCAGACGTACAGGAATATCTCAGCCTGTCTGCTTCAGAACGCGAGGCAATAATCAAAGCGCGAATAGGTCAAGGCCGCTTCCGGCAGCATCTCATTAATTACTGGACTGGATGCGCGGTTACTGGCTGCCGGGAAACCGCTTTGTTACGCGCCTCTCATATCAAACCTTGGGCCCAAGCCTCGATGAGCGAGCGGATGAACCTCTACAACGGTTTATTGCTTTCACCAGCAATTGATGCTGCGTTCGATGCTGGCTACATTAGCTTTGATGATGAGGGCCTGATGCTTATCTCAAAGCGGCTCGCTCCCAATGACGCCGAAGCGCTCGCGATTCGTCCCGAAATGCGTTTGCAACGCATCGAATCCGAGCATAGGAAGTTTTTGGAATTTCATCGCGAACACGTTTTTAAATGAAATTTGGCAATCCGCTGCACGGGATGTAAAACCGTAACGCGCTTTTTCACCTCTGAGGACAGCGTGTTACGTTTAGCGATGCACAACCACCATGACTCGCAAATTCCTTGCTTTCGACATTGAGACCGCGACGGACGTTCCCGGCGATGACTTTAACTGGAGACCCTTCAGGCCGCTTGGAATTTCATGCGCTGCGACGTTTTCGACGGAAGATGAATCGCCAAGAGTTTGGCATGGCGTTAGACGTCGAAGAGTATTTTTTGGACTTGCAAAGTCGCCGGGTGAGTGTAACCTTGCTCTGTACTCTTATGGTGTTCCCTAGCATTGACACGTGTTCATGCCTTTAGGCAGAAATGATCATGAACGACGCAGCCCCTCTTCGCATTCCCTTTGAAGAACTCACGAATTTTTGCCGCCGTTACCAGGTGCGTGAGCTGGCGCTCTTTGGATCAATGTTACGCCAGGACTACCGCTCCGATAGTGATGTTGACCTGTTGGTGAGTTTCGAACCGGCGGCACGAGTAACCTTTCTCACCCTTGCCAGAATGCAACGCGAGCTTGAAGCTCTTTTGGGACGCACGGTCGATTTGGTGCCGAAGGATGGACTGAAGCCCGTCATTCGTGATCATGTTCTGGCAACCGCACGAGTGCTGTATGCGGCGTGAGACACTCTATTTACAAGACATCATCGAGGCCTGCGACCTGCTTCACGCTTTTCTGGAAGGTATGGACGCATCGGCCTTCCTGGCCAGCGAACTCCATAAGGCTGCTGCGCTCCAGAAGCTTGCCGTGATCGGTGAGGCAGCGGCACGCCTGCCGCAAGCGTTTCGTGAGACACATCCGCAGGTGGAATGGCGCGATATCATCGCGTTCCGGAATATCGCCGTCCATGCATACTTCGCGGTGCAGTGGGACATCGTGTGGGCAACGGCCCATGATGATGTGCCAGTGCTTCGGCGTCAGGTCCTGGAGATCTTGCAGACCGAAAACCCAGAGGAGTCTGAGACGTAGAGGGCATGGGGTAACCCGGTGCTCCTCAAGATACCTCTAA
>JAUYJC010000031.1 GCA_030688735.1 Deltaproteobacteria bacterium | reverse complement strand
TTGCCCCAGGTACGCGACAACGGCGCGCGCAAATGAGCCGCGATGTTCCTTGGTTCGCGAATGCAGCAGCTCCACCAGATACTTATACCGCCGAGATACCGCGGTCTCGATTGCGCTCATATCCACTCGGATTGGGGGCGCCGGATCAAGGTCGAGACTACGGTTTATCTTTTCAACAAATTGGTCGTCCCCTAAAAACCTTTGCTCTTTGACATCATAAAGATCATCGCGATGTCCCGCGCCGATCCCGTCCAACACGAACTCCTGATACTTGGGGACTAAATAAGGTGGACTAAATAAGGGGACGTTCTTGACTACGTGGACTAGCCCTGCTCAGCAGGGGCGCAATGTTCCGTTTTCCGCTTCTATGCCACGGAGTTTGTCCCGCTAGTCAACAACGTTATCTCGCTTCGCACTACTTCGGCATGTCGGAGCGCTACTGGCTCGACCTGCAAGCGCGGTACGACTCGGTGGTGAAGAATGAACCTCTCCGGGCACTAGCAAGCTGGGAAGCGCGGCTCTGAAAGACATATTCAATCTAAAGGACTCCGCTTTCGTCCCTTGAACTTTTGAACGATCGCTTTCTTGGTTTTGAACGGCTGGAACGAGTGGAACATTTGGAACAGGGCTCTTTTACAGGAGGTCCCATGGACAATCTTAAGGTACGTAACCTAACCGACTATCGATCTCAAGTCGCGCCGTACCACGGACAAACGGTGCCGGCCTTTTCACCGGCTCCGAGTCCACCAAAACCCAAACTTCTCGATCAAGTTCGCCAAGCGATCCGCACGCGGCATTATAGTTACATGACTGAGAAGGCGTACGTCGGTTGGATCAAGAGATTCATCTTCTTTCATAATAATCGACACCCAGCGGAAATGGGTGAGGCTGAAATTGCCCAGTTCCTTTCAAGTCTGGGTCCCTTCAGTGAAATCGCTCGCCAAAAGGCCACACAGGCTACTGGTTGTGTTGACACGGCAGGAAGTCAGGTCTACTCTCGGCTTCCTCGATCGCTCGGATTGGATCATGGCCTGGCTACGCAATTCGGCGTTCCCTTCATGACCAGCCCCGGGGTTCGAGCGACCACAAGGGGATCACGCCTGCTGCGTTTGCTGCTCAATGAGCGTTACGTCCCGATTTGTATCGCAGGATCCAACCGTAGATTACCAAGTTGATCATGATCACCACCGTGCCCAGTGCGATCTGCGTCTCGCGTGTCAACCCTTCGGGATACAGGATTGGCAGGATGTAGTGAGCGACGAAATCCGAATCGTAACCGTCGCTTCCTGATTTTGCCCTGAGCCGGTTCTCGAGCGGAGTCAACGGGCAGATCCAGCCGCTAAATTCGATGAACGCGGCCCAGATGGCCGCCGCGAGGTGAAACGGTATCACGCGGCGCCGGCGCGCGACCAAAAACCCGCCGAGAATAACGAACAGGACGAACGCGAAATGTACCAAGACAACCAAATCGGCAAGCAAGCGATAGAATGTTTGCGCGGCGATCATCGGTTTGGGTCAGGACGAATTGAGCGATGAGGTGATGGCCAAAGTCGGGCCGCGCACGCTTTCTTCGGGTTCGCGGGCGAATGTTGTGCCGCGGACCGACGGGCGGCGTCTATTGAATTCTGTCCCAGGCCCGCTCTGAGAGAGGAATGCGTCGCGGCGCTCCGGCGGGCGCGTGGGTCTGTTTGGCGCGCATCACTTTCCGCTTGGTTTCAGCCCAAGACCAGCGTTTGGTCTTTCTTACCTTGACCAGCGCGTCGTAGCTTTTCTGCAACGTCTTGATGCCGAAGCTCAATCCCTTTTGTTTTTGCGCGAGAAGGTGGGTAAATTCTTCGAAAGTGAGGCTTGATTTCAAGGATCGATCCGGCCTTGCTTGGGCCGGGCGTGGTTGTTGGGGGCTGGCCGTTGTCAGGCTCTCGTTGAACGCTTCGAGCATGCCGAACATGCGCCGCCGCTTGGGCGCACGACCTTGCAGGCGCTCGAGGCGCTTGTCTATCCATGCCTGGCCTCGCACCAGAGCCCAATTCACCGCTTCGTCCTCCGTTAAGAAGCGACTCGGGAAACGGACGAACGTGGAATCGTGAGAAGGGCCAAGGAACCAGTTGATGTCGACTTGCGGTGCCCAGCCGTGCTTGGCGCTGTCGTAGGCCGGGAAGGCCATCAGGACGTGATTGCGGTAGAGCCGGCTCCACATGACCGTTCACTTCTCTCCGGGGGGGCCGTTGCGCTTCGCGACCAGTGAGTTAATAAACTAATCGTTGCGCCTGGAGCTAAATTGTCTTAGAAAGTCCAACTACGTAGAATTTAGTCCGCAAAAATTAAAAATCAAGGGATTCTTTAGAAAAGAGGAGTGCCGAGAGCCGGTTTATCATTTGTTAATCCATTCCTTCGGCTCATTTGGCTTTGTTGTATTTTCCGCCGACGCTTGCAAATCCATCTCAAGCGACGAAAAAGAGAATCTCCATGGCAACGAATCTGAAGTTCGGTTTGCTGCTGCCTCATTTCGGCGAACAGGCGTCGATCGAGAAGTGTCTTATCGGTGCGGCAAAGGCCGAAGCCTATGGCTTCGACTCCGTCTGGGTCAGGGACCATCTCGTCTTCGAGCCGCACGGCATTGAAGGAAACGATCACACGCATATTGAAGGGCTGCTGGTGCTGGCGGCGGTTGCCTCGGTCACGCAGCGGCTTACCCTCGGGTCCTCGATGGTGATCTGCCATCGACACCCGATTCATCTAGCTCAGGTCTTCGCCGGCCTGAGCGTTATCTCCGATGGGCGGCTGATCATGGGTATGGGGATCGGTGGCTTCCCCCATGAATTCATCGCCGCGGGCCGCCCGAGCGAGCTTGCGGACAGGGCCAAACTTGCAAGGACCAATGCTGAGGTTTGCCGCCGGCTGTGGACCGGTGAAAAGGTTTCGTCTAGCGACGACCTCTTTTCATTCAAAGACGTAGAGCTAAAACCTATTCCGGTTCGGCCCATTCCGATCTGGTGCGGCGGCGGCACGCCCGCAGCATGCCGGCGCGCCGCGGAGTACGGCGACGGCTGGATGCCGGCGCGGATCACGCTGGCGACTTTCAGAAAATGCGTCACCTATTTGCGTGAGCTCTGTCAAAACGCTGCCAGGCCGATGATCACGGCGGCAGTCATGCCATTCACCAGCATCGGCAAAAACAAAGCCGCCGCGCTGGGCGCGGTGAACCGTCAGACTCTGATCGCCGAAGCAGAGAAATATTCCACTTGGGTCAAGCCCGCGTCCGGTCGATTCTCGACGCTGGAGGATATCGAAGGTTTCCTTCTCGCCGGAACGCCAGAGGACATCGTC
>JAUYJC010000021.1 GCA_030688735.1 Deltaproteobacteria bacterium | reverse complement strand
TGGTTTTGCTTTAGGCCGGCCAGGATGCGCTCCCGGGCGCTGATCAGTTCCGCCTTGTGTTTCATGGGGAGATGTCGCCTGGACGAGATCAAGGAAAGTATGACTCCGACCAATATGCCTGCGCAAAAGACAGCCAGCCCGATCAAGGTGTTTTCCATAGTCACGTTCCTTCAAGGTTTCAATGAGGCGCGAGCATGCAGTGGAAAGGTCCGCACTGACACTAAAGCCGCAGCGACACGCTTAAAAAATATAGAAGCTTCTACGGTTAGCTCAGCACGACCAGATTTCGTAGGGGAAGCGGCGCTTTCCGGGTGGAAATCCCCAGTAAGTCTGGAAGGCGGCCATCGGCTTGCGTCGAAGGTCATCGTGCTGAGTCAACCGTAGAAGCATTAAAATATATTTAAAGCGAAAGTTTTTCCCAGTCCGAGCTGGTGGCGTCGCGGGCGATCGCCAGGCCGCCGTCCGACCCGGCAAAAATCGGGTCTTTGACGACAGTCACGTGACCGCCGCCCAGTTCCAACAACGCCTTCTCCAGAGCATCCGGCAAGCCAGCGATGAGCGAGCTGCCGCCCGATATGATAACATTGTTACGCACTTTTTCCTGAAATTCCGGTTCGACTCGAGTCAGGAGATCGATCATAGTCTCGCAGACCGGCGGGAGGATGCTCTCGCAGGCGGCGCGCATCTCGTTGGTAATATCCAATTCGGTCGCCTTGCCCTTGGCGGGCACGGTAACCAATACCCGGGCACTCGGTTCTCCGACGAAACTCCATTTCTCCTTCCATTCGCGGAGCATGTGAATCGAAAACTGCGCGTCGGGGTGATGCTCGCGAAGGAGTTTGGCGAGCTGTTCGTCAATGCCATCGCCGGCATCGGGTAGCGTCCGCTGGTCCTGTTCCGTAGGGTAGCGCCCCTGCATGACGCAAAAATCGGCGGTGCCGGCGCCGATGTCGATAATCAAGGTGTGGAGCAAAGCCTCCAGTCCATAGGCCACCGCAAACGGCTCGGATACCAGCATCACGCTATCCGCGATGCCGTCCATGGCGCGGCGCAGCCGTTGCTTGCTGACTCGAAAGGCCTCGGCCGGTACGCCGACGACGGCCCGCACCTTGGGGCGATTCTTACCTTTTTGTTTTATACCGATGAGCGAAATGAGATGGCGCAATAATTCCTGAACCGCCTCTTCGTCTTTTTCCGAACCTTCCTTGATTACGCCTCGTTCCAACGGGCGGCGCAGTTCGAGCATCGAACGATTGTCCAACGCATCTCGACCCACCAGCACCGATTTTTTGACCAGCTTGCGGGCGACTAAATCCACCGGCCAACCGACATAACTGTCGATGACATGGCGTTCGCCATTGGAAGCGGAAATCGAGCTCCTCGAGGTCCCGAGGTCTATTCCCACCGAGAGAGTTTCGTTTGATTCTTCCATCCGTTAGCTACCTTTCTTGGTGGCGCCGCTGAGGTTTTTTGCATAGGCATGAATGCCGTCAAATAACGCCAGCGCGATCTTTTCGCGATAGTCCCCGTTTGTCAACAGATTGACCTCCTCCGCGTTCGACAGCGCGGAAACCTCGACCAGTATTGCCGGCATCTGGGTACCGAGGAGAACCACAAAGGGCGCCATTTTCACGCCGCGGTTCTCCAACTCCGGATTGACGGTTTTCAACGATTGAAACAGATTGGCGTTAACGGTTGTGGCAAACAGGCGAGATTCGTGGCGCCGCGCGTCCAGGTAAGTTTTTTCCAGCAGCCGCCGGTAGTCGGCCATGGAATAACCGGAATAGCGGTTCTCCGAGGTCGCCAATTTAACGATGGCTGGATCGTCACTGGGGCCGACATAATAGGTCTCGAGTGGGCGAATCTCGCGCGGTTCTATCCAGTTAACATGGATAGAAACGAAAACGTCGGCGCGGTTTTCGTTGGCGAAGGCGACTCTCTTGTCGAGCGGCAGAGTCTGGTCCGACTGGCGGGTCATGAGCACTTCAAAAGGGCTTTTCTCCATCAGCCGGCGCAGTCGAAGGGCGATGTCGAGCGTAATCTCTTTTTCCGACACACCCGAGTCGGAGATCGCTCCAGGCTGTTTGCCGCCGTGACCCGGATCGATGATGACTCTTTTGATCGCCAGCGGAACCACGGCGCGGTTTAACGGGCGGGGCGCCCCCCGCAACGCTTCGTCTTCCGACGCCTGCTCGGGGGTGGCTGGTAGGGGGCGAGCCGTACTTTCCACCCCGGCTGAATTGGGTAGTGACTGGCTGCCGGTGGAAATCCCCTGGGACGGCACTAAAAGATAGGCGACGCCGGGGATCAAAAAAGTCGCCCATATCCAGAGGGGGAAAAAAAGTTTGCGCCGTGCGGGCGCTTTAGCCTTGGTTCGGTGCGCCCCTTCGAGATTGTCTTGGACAGCCTCGCGCAGGACCCGAAGTTTGGTTTGTTCGACCTTCTCCATTGGCGCCACTATTTCATTTCGTTGCCTTAACGCGATAATACCTAACCGATGACGATTCCCCCTGTCAACCCTAAGCCCGACGTGAAGTCCTTTGACTATGTCTATCCCCTTGGGATTCCACCATTATAACCCCACAAGAGCCCACGCCAAGCCCTAATTCGGCAGCTGCCACCTGATGTCGAACACCCGAGTGCCATATGATCCCGAACGTTAGTGCCGAGAGAAAAGAACTATGATGATTATTGGATGTGTAATTCTATTATCCTTAACCGGACAGTTTCCGTCGTGGCGCGGCGAGT
>JAUYJC010000020.1 GCA_030688735.1 Deltaproteobacteria bacterium | reverse complement strand
GCACTGTGGTGCAGTTGCTGGATACGCCATACGAGAAAGGCGTAAAAGTTTGTGGCAACGAAAAATTAAAACTTGAACAACGGCTGCAACGCTCCCATGTTTTACACTGGTGGGATATAACAATCTATCCTAAATTGGTATCGTTGTAATTGCACGCTCCCTAAGGTGCAACCGCACTGTCAATCAGAATGGGCTGCCCAACGCTGCATTCCTTGACAACCCGACAAAGCTATAGGTAGATGAGGTATATTCACCCTGTCAGCGATCTAATCCCATATTCCAATTAAAGGAGTACCGTCATGGCAATCGGCTTCGAAGACCACTGTTGGAAAGATATCGTCACCCCGGAAATTCTTAAAACCTATACGCCTTATCATCGTGATACCTATATCGGTCAAAGACCGGCGCTCTTGGCTATCGATCTTTACAACCTCGCCTACGAGGGCGGCGCCAAAGAGCCCCATGATCTCGTCGACACCTACAAAAGCTCATGCGGCCTATACGCCCACAACGCGATCAAACCGACCCAAGAGCTATTCGCGTTGGCGCGGTCGCTCAAGATCCCGGTCTTTTACACCACCACCGAAACCCGCAAAGAAGCAAAACCCGATGCGGTTCATGCCACCAACCGCCAGCGGGTGAAGATCGATCCAAAAGCCTTCGAGATCAAGGAGGAATTCAAGCCTGAGGCGGGCGACGTGGTGATTTTCAAGGAGCGGGCGAGCGGATTCTTCGGCACGCCGCTGGTGGCCCATCTGACTCAATTAGGAATTGACAGCCTGATCGTCTGTGGCGAGAGCACCAGCGGCTGCGTGCGGGCGAGCTGCGTGGACGCTTATTCACTCGGCTATCACGTCTCCATCGCCGAAGAATGCGTCTTCGACCGCAGTCCACTTTCGCACAAGGTGAACCTCTTCGACTTGCATCACAAGTATTCGGACGTCATGACGCTGGAAGAAATCAAAGAGCAGTTGAAACAGGAGCGGCCGAGAAAACCCAGCTAAGCGGGTTTCAGATGTTCCAATCGTTCCATTAGTTCCAGTTGTCGGAAAGGGATTCAAGAGCGACTCATAACGGCTGGAACCATTGGAACATTTGGAACGATTGGAACGAAAGCTTCTAGATCATGTACAGCACCGCCAACGGCGTCAAAATCTACTACGAGGTTTCCGGCGAAGGACTTCCTTTCGTCATGGTTCACGCCAACCCCTTCGACCATAATCTCTGGATGTACCAGATCGCTCATTTCTCGACTTACTTCAAAGTGATCGCTGTCGATATCCGTGGTTATGGTCGCTCGGATAAGCCGACGCCGCCGTTCAGCTTAAAGGACATGGCGGACGACGTGCTCGGAGTCTGCCGGGACCAAGGCGTGAAAGAAGCGATTGTCGGCGGCGTGAGCGTGGGCTCGGGCATCGGGCTGCTGCTTGGGTTAGATCACCCCGAGATGTTCAAAGCTTTGATTCTCGTCGGCGGCAACAGCGGCGGCGCCGGCAGCATCGAGGACCGCATCCACGGCTACACCAAAATCGGCATTGAAGAGTACCATATCCAACACTTGAAAGAGTTGGTCGCGCCGGATTTTTCCGAGACCAAGCTGGGTAGATATCTATTGAACACTTTCGTCGAACGGGACCCGCGGCTCTCCGGCGAGTGCATCGCGCAAATCTTTCGCGCCCGCGGCGGCACGGACATGGGGCCGCGGCTCGGCACGATGAAAGTTCCGACGCTGGTCATTAACGGCGAATACGACAACTCCTTAAAGGCCGGGCAACGCACGGCGTCGTTGATTCCCGGCGCCGTCCATAAGGTACTGCCCGAGACCGGACACGCCTGCAACATCGAAGATCCCGCGACCTTCGATGAGTTCGTTATCGAGTTTCTGCGCGCCAACAAACTGCTGCCCCTCTCTCCGAGTTGACGGCATCGTGTCCACGTCACTTAGCCAACGCATAACAACGGCAGGAGGACCAAGCATGGCTACAGACATTGAGAAGCTCAAAAGCATGTCCCCTCTCAAGGGGATGGATTTCCACATCAGCAAGGTAGGTCATGTCGTACTGCAAGTCAGCGACCTCGAGCGATCGACGGCATTTTATACGCAAGTTCTCGGCTTCAAAGTTTCAGACGTTTATCCGGAAGAGATGATGCCCGGCGGCATGGTTTTCCTGCGCTGCAATACGGACCATCACTGTCTCGCTTTAGTCGGCGCTGGCGATGGGAGAAACGCCAATCGCGAGCTGCATCATCTGGCGTTCGAGGTTGCGACTCTCGCCGAGGTCATCCGCGCGCGTGACCGCTTGCGCGCGCACCACGCAAAAATCGACTTTGAAGGGCGCCGTCGCGCCGGCTGCCAGATCGCCGTCGAGTTCCGCGACCCCGACAATCACTCTTTGGAAATCTATTGGGGCGTCGATCAGGTCGGCAGCGACGGCCGCGTGCGCCCATCGAGCGAATGGCATGGCGTGAAGTCGTTGGAGGAAGCCATCGCTAATCCGGTGCCGGGGCAGGACACGCATATCCCTAAATGACTCCCGGCTCACAGTCACTCGAAGATCTGATCCGTGCATCTTCACGCGCCCTCGTCATCGGCGTCGGGGGCGGCGGCGACGTCGTCGGCGCTCTGGCCGCGGCGCGATTTCTCGAATTCTGCGGGCTCAAGTTCGTCCTGGGTGGGCTATCATGGGAACGTTCCGTCTATGATCCCATTCCGGGCCCGCGCAAGCTGAGCGAAGTCAGAAACGTCCGCGCTCTTCACGATTATGCTTGGATGGCGAATGGCAACAGCCAAACCACCACTGGAGTCCCTTTCGCCGAGTCGAAAATGGCGGTTTTTCACGGCCAAGAGATCCTGCTCATCGACATCAACGGCGGAGTAAAAGGCGCCGTGGACGGACTCGAAGTTGCCATGAAAGAACTGAACACCGACCTGCTCGTCGGTCTCGACGTGGGCGGCGATTCTCTCGCGCAAGGGAACGAGCCGGGGTTGCGCAGCCCGCTGGCCGATTCGATCATGCTCGCGGCTTTCGCCGAGGTGGCAAAACGCGGCACCCGTACAATTTGGGGCGTCTTCGGCTACGGCAGCGACGGCGAACTGACCGTCGATGAAATCGAACTTGCGCTCAACAAACTTGCCGGCGCAGGCGGATTGCTGGGTGCCTGGTCGCTGACGCCTAAGATCGCCGAGGAGCTTGAAGAAGCCATAAAGACCGTTCCGACGGAAGCCAGCGCCATTCCCGTGCAATGCTTTCGCGGCGCCTGGGGCGAGAGCAAAATCCGCAGTGGCCAGAGAAGCGTCAAGCTGACGCCGCTCACCGCCCTCACCTTTTTCATGTCGGCAACGAAACTGTACGAGACTCTGTCACGCCCCGCCCAGGCCGTTCGCGCGAGCGCATCCCTGGAAGACGCCAACGACGCGCTGCATGCCATCGGCATCAGCACGGAATTGGATTTCGAACGCGAACGCCATCGCACCGAAAAACATTTCTAACTTGACCCATGTTTAACAATTTGCAACGGGATGCAATTATTTTAATGACCTCGCGCGGGATCAGAGCTTTCGCCTTTTCCTATTTGAGCATAATCTTTGCGATCTACCTCAACCAGCTGGGCTTCTCGACGGTAATCGTCGGCATAGTCGTTTCCACAGCCTACGCCAGCAGCGCCGTTTTGACCGCATTATGGGGCTACCTCTCCGACCGCTTCGGGCGCAAAAACATTTTGATGCTTTTAGCCGCTCTGACGATCGTGTCGAATGTCATCTATATTTTCTCCAGCCACCTGATTTTCATCATCGCCGCGGTCATTATCGCCAATGTCGGCGCCGGCAGTTCCGGAGCCGGTGGCCAAGGCGGCGGGCCGATGAGCCCGGTCGAACAAGCGCTGTTGGCGGAGAAGTGCAGCGCCGCTGACAGAAATAAGGTTTTCGCTGCCAACGCCTTTGTCGGTTCGATGATGGGATCGCTGGGGGCGCTGGTGAGCGGATTGCCGCAACACCTTCAGGAAAACTGGAGCTGGCAATCCATCGCGTCCTACAAACCACTATTTGTTTTAACGATTTTCTTTAGTGTCATTTTGATCGTCGCCTACTCACGCATCGACGAGCACCACGTGCCGAAGTCCCGGGCAACGAAATTCGCCGGGCCAAGAGAGCGCGGCCGTTACGCTTTCGTGACCAAGATGTCGCTGCTGGGAATGGTCGACAATCTGGGCGGCGGCTTGATCAGCCCGCTGCTTTCCTACTGGTTTTTTCTGCGCTTCGGTGTCGAGCTGAAATCCCTCGGCTTTACTTTCTTCCTCTCCTATTTATTAGCGGCCATGTCGTTTCTGTTGGCACCGCTTATCGCGCGCAAGATCGGCGTGGTCAAAACCATGGCGTTCTCCCATGGCACGGCTTCGCTGGTCTATTTGTTGCTGCCCTTCGCGCCGACCTTCACAGTGGCCGCGGCGCTGACCATTTCTCGTTCGTTTCTGGCTTACATGGATAACCCGCTGCGCAGTTCCTTCATCATGGGCGTCGTGCGTCCTGAAGACCGCGGTTCCGCGGCGGGTATCACCTCGCTTTCCCGTCACGTGCCGGTTGCCGTCAGTCCGACCCTGTCGGCTTATATGATGCAATCGTTCTCGCTCAACGTGCCGATTTTCCTAGGCGGCTTTCTCCAGTTGTTCCACGATTGCGTGTTTTACTTCATGTTCCGCAATGTCAAGCCGCCGGAAGAGCAGAGTTCTAAAGCTTGAACGTGGCGGCACGGCGCGACGACGCTACCGCCAAACAATAACAATGGGGTTCACCACGAAGGTCCCAGCGCGGCTACGCCGCAACCAAATAGAAAATGCAACTTTTACCACGAAGGTCACGAAGAGCACTAAGTTAAGAAGTTTAAAAATATCATGAGTCCGAAACCTTCGTGACCTTCGTGTGCTTCGTGGTGAGAATGGATTTGTCGAACAGAGTATCCAAGCGAAGTGGGTACCAGAAAATTCGCACAAGCTGCGAAGACACTCGATTATAGTAATATGAATTTCTTTCGCGACCTACACTACGACGCCAAACTGCTGATGGCGTCGCGCGGCATACGCGCCTTCGCCTTTTCCTATTTAAACATCGTCTTCGCGATCTACCTCGACCGTCTTGGATACTCGACCATGACCGTCGGGGTGATTTTCTCGGTCGCTTTTATCAGCAGCGCTTTCGTGACGGCGGTATGGGGTTACCTGTCGGACCGGATCGGCCGCAAGAAGATCCTAATGCTCCTTGCCCTGCTGACAATCGTTTCGAACGTGATCCTCATCTACTTCACCAGCCTCGTTTTCATTTTAGCGGCGGTTATTATCGCCAGTGTCGGCGCCGGCGGATCGGGGGCCGGAGGGTCGGGCGGAGGCCCGTTCAACCCGGTGGAAGAGGCTTTGTTGGCGGAGAAATGCCAGCCTGAGAACAGGAATCAGATCTTCGCCGTAAACTCCTGTGTGGGCTCGGTCATGGGCGCATTTGGCGCTCTGGCCAGCGGCCTGCCGCAGTTTCTTCAAGAGGAGCGGAATTGGAGCGCGGTGGAATCCTACAAGCCGCTCTTCATTCTAACGATATTCTTCAGCGTGGTCCTGTGGTTCGTCTACAAGTCGATCACCGAACAGCACCAGCCGCGCAGCACCGAACGGAGAATCTCCCGCAGCACCGGCACTTTCGTCACCAAAATGTCGCTATTGGCGGTGGTCGATAACTTCGGCGCCGGTATGGCCGGCTCTTTGGTGTCTTATTGGTTCTTTCTGCGCTTCGGTGTCGAACTAAAATCCCTCGGCGTGATCTTTTTCGCTTCCTATATTATCGCCGCGCTGTCGTTTCTCAGCGCGCCGATAATCGCGCGGCGCCTCGGAGTTGTGCGCACCATGGCCTTCTCCCACGGGCTCGCGTCGCTCATTTATTTGATCTTACCCCTGGCCCCGACCCTCGCACCCGCGGCGGCGCTACTGCTGATTCGCTCTTTCTTCGCCTACATGGATAATCCTCTCAGGGCTTCTTTTACGATGGCCATGGTCAAATCCAGCGAACGCGGTTCCGCAGCCGGAGTGACCAGTCTCGCGCGGGTGGTCCCTTTCGGCATCAGTCCGACGATTTCAACCTATCTCATGCAGACCGTATCCCTGACGCTTCCTATTTTCATCGGCGGCGGGTTACAATTGATCAACGACGTCGCCTTCTTTTTGATGTTCCGCGACATCAGACCGCCGGAGGAACTTGGGAAGGAACCGTTCAAAGTTCAAGGTTCAAAGTTTAACGTCTCATGATTCAGATTCGTTAATTCTTCAGTCTGACTTTGAACGTTGAACATGGAACATTGAACTGCAAGGCCTAGCTTGACGCTATGAAACGACCATCCCAACCCACCGGCGCCGTGCCGCTTTTTCAGCGGCTTGCCGAACAGCGCATCCTCGAAGCTCAGCGCAAAGGCGAATTCGACGATTTACCGGGAAAGGGCAAACCTCTCGAGCTCGAAGACCTGAGCTGGGTGCCCGATGAACTGCGCATCGGCTATATAGTCCTGAAGAACGCCCATGTCCTGCCGCCCGAGGCTGAGCTTTTGAAAGATATTCACATTCTCGAAGATCTCTTGAAGCATGTCGAAGACGAGAGCGAACGAAAGGCGCTGGCCAAGAGCATTCAGTGGAAAATGATTCGGTTGGATATGCTCAAGCGGCGGTCCATGACGGTCAATGCCGTTCGGGAATATAGTAGGAAGCTAATCAAAAAATTGACGGCAAAATAATCCGCAGGTTAGGGACTAGAAACGGGGACAGGCCTGGGCACCCAAGAATAAAAAAGCTGCATCGGCGTTGGCCAATCGCCAAGGTCAAGGCGCATCCCTTACTGCGCCAGCAAGGCCGCCTCCGCCAGCCGCCGCAGGCATATTTGCTCCGCCTCGGACGCCAATCGGTCATGGGAGATTGTTCCATCGAGCCGGCATAGGAAGGACCGCTCTACGTCGGACGATGCGACCGGGCGGTGCAGCAGATTCGTGACATCGCCCGTCGTCGCAGCCTTGTGCCGTGCGAGCGGAGCGGCAACTGGCCGCTGGTCGGCCTCGGTCGCAAACGGGGGCGAATAGGCGAACAGCAGCCATATCCCGTTCGCGTAACCGCGAATGATCCTAGAGCCGATCACCAACGTCTTTGGCAGGCCAGGCGCGAAGCGGTCGATCTCCACTTCATCGAACACGGCGGCCGCCAGCTCTTCCACCGCGACCATCCCCGGCCAAGCTCCATGCAAGCCGTGGAGTATCGCTCGAAGGACCGGATCGGTCGAAGTAAGCTCGGATTCCTCGTTCACACGGAATCGCTCCTCCTCGGTCCCTTCCGCGTCAGTCGTGACGCCAAGCGATTCGACCCGACAACGCACGCGCAGCGCTCCCAGTGCCGGCAGCGTCGGCGACCCGCTCGGGTCCACGTCCGCGTGACAGAGGAGCGATTGGCGAAACGACCGATTGTGCAAGTGGTCGAGGTATTGCTCCCGACGCATCGGGTCGTCGGAGAATTCGCTCAGCAAAGTCTGCATGTCCTCTGGCTGGGCGAAACTGTTGGTACCGAAACGGGCCTCCGCCAGAAAACGCAATCCGTGTCCAGACACCATGCGGGCGAATTCCTCGAATCGCAGCGGGTGATTGTGCGTTTCCAAGTGTTCGTGAAACAGGTAAGTATCCGAGTCGGTGCGAAGCGATTCCATCTCGTGGCGAAGGAATCTGCTGTAGTTCGATTCAGCGCCGGGCAGGACGGTCAGCATTCGCTCCAGACCGGCGCGCGCTCGTCGAATGCGCTCTAGAGGCTGCGCGTTGGCCGGGGCGTGAAATAGCAGCGCGTCGCGCAGGATCGTGCGAATGTGCCAACCGGGATAGGTGTTGTAGCTGACGTATGCGATCCCGTTCGGGGCGAGGTGCCGCCTGCAGGTCGTGAGGATCGCGTTGCGCACTTCGGCGGGAACCCATGAAAACACGCCGTGAGCAATGATGTAGTCGAACTGGCCGAGCGACCCGTCGAGGTCGGAGATGCTTTGCGCGTGAAGTTCGACTCGATCGATACCTGTGGCTGCGGCGAGGGATCGGCCATATTCAATCTGGCGAGGCGACAGGTCGATGCCCACGAACCGGGCGGCCGGCAGCGATTGTGCCATCGCCAGCAGGTTGTAGCCGGTGCCGCAACCAAGCTCCAGCACTCGGCAGGTCTCGACCGCCGGCGGGTCCAGTCCGCACAACGTCCCCACCACCGCCAGGTTGCTCGGATGCGTGTGGTAAAACGCAAGATCTTCGTACGGAAGCTCGTCGTAAGTCATCGATGCGAAACCCGGGCGGCTATCAGGAACTCGACGGCCGCTCCGTGCTGTGCCTGGAGACGGGGTCACCCATTACTCGATTCTGCTGAAAAACCCTAAGAATGCTTCGACAGGCTCAGCATGAACGGAAAAATCTCCAATGATTTCGATCACTCCTCCGTTCGTCCTGAGGCTCTCGAAGGATGAACGGAAGGTTTTTCAGCAGAATCTTTCTCCTTGTTTGACCCCACTCCCTGACAAATCGCTCATCCGTTGCCATAAGCGATCGGTCTGAAGCGGCGGAATAAGCTCTCAATGCACAAAGCCGAAATATCCGAACAAGAGTCCGGCGAATGCCGCGACATATGGGAACAACTGCAGGCCCTTGCCTTCAAAAATCGGCTTGGAGTAGCTTTGAACAAATCGCGGGAAGGCAATGATGAGTACGCCCTTCATTAGGGCCAGCCAACCTAATATAGTTACCAGAACAGTCCAGTTTTTCACCCAGGTGTTGTGGTAGTTCACCATGAGGAGTCCAAGAATGACCACCGTGAATCCCATGAAGTATGTCAGTGCGGCGTTTTTGAACAAATCGTCCAGAACTCTACGATAGTGATCTCTACTGAAAACTGCGCCCAGGGCGGCCGACAGATATACCACCGAAGCAATCCTGGCAATAAGTATGGATAGTTCCATTTTTTCTGCGCTAACTATTAAGTGATCTGCCGTAGGTGGCGACAAATGCCTGTCAGCTTATCTCCGGCGGCGGCTCTGACAACAAAATCCAAATCGGTTGCAATATCCACCAGCTACGCCAATTTGTCAACGTTAACTGTTCCGTCAAAAGCGGCCAGCACGGCGGGTTATCTCCCTAACGAGCGAGCGGCTTATTTCGGCCAGCGCCCCACTTATCATAGACGATCAGCCGGACTGTTCACGCCTCTAGAGCGGGTGTCTGACATATCAATCGGCAGCTGCCACCTGATGTCGAACACCCGAGTGCCATATGATCCCGAACGTTAGTGCCGAGAGAAAAGAACTATGATGATTATTGGATGTGTAATTCTATTATCCTTAACCGGACAGTTTCCGTCGTGGCGCGGCGAGT
>JAUYJC010000019.1 GCA_030688735.1 Deltaproteobacteria bacterium | reverse complement strand
GGAGGGCAGTGCGTAAAGACTGAAGTGACGGCAAGGGACCGCGAGATATGCGCGGCGCTCGCACCGCTGCTGGTCGCCGATGGGTTGTATCTCGTCGGCTTGGACGTGATCGGCGGGTTTCTCACCGAAGTCAACGTCACTAGCCCGACCGGAATTCAGGAAATTAATGCGCTCGACGGCGTGCGGCTGGAAACCCAAGTCATCGATTTTGTTGAGTGGCAAGTGGAAGAACCCCACGCGTGATAGCGGCAAATCTTGACTCCCCCGCGCTTTTGAGCAATATTGCATTCTCCAAACTTCTGGCCAGGTAGCTCAGTCGGTAGAGCAGAGGACTGAAAATCCTCGTGTCGGCGGTTCAATCCCGTCCCTGGCCACATTTCAACCCTCTGAAATCACAATAGTTTTCTTGAGCGTTGGTTTTCCCAAGTGGAGACCTGGTCGCACTGGTGCCGGTTTTGCTGCCGGTTGCGCTGCCGGAGGCTATCGACAGGCTTTCCTGTTCTCAGGTTTCAAAACTACGTTGGTTGAACGTCGCCGGTCGACCCGGATAGGCAGTTTTAAGCTGTGTAAATCGGCTCTTCCTTGTCGCTTTACTTGAGCCGATTTGGAAACGTCGCAGAAGAGATATTGTGCGACAGTACCAACGTCATACACCAAGAGCTCCAAATTGGGCACCCTACGAAAGAGATACCCTTCGCGGTGCGCGTTAGTGTATATTTTGGGAACTTCTGCAATTACAGTGAATGATCCTCTAGAAAATGGGGCTTCAATCCCGATCAATTGAACCGTGCTCCAATTTCCCGCAGTTACCGAGGATTTTGAGTCGGAAATACTGCCAGTCATGAAAGCCATAGGCATTCTTCTTGATGGTCTTGACGACGTTGTTGAAGCCTTCGCTCAACCCGTTGGTCTTGCGGTGCTTGAAGAAGTTCAGGATACCAAAGCGCCTCCGGTCGAGCATCTGCACGTACTTCAGCAGCTCGGGAATCTTGCTCTCGCGCACCCGGTGCTTCCAGTCCCGCAGCTCGGCCCGCGCCTGCTTGGGGGCCTGCCGTCGGAAGATGACGCGCAGGTCTTCCTTGAGGATGTAGGCCGCGTTGAGGGTTTCGTTGGCGGGCAGTCGAAGCAGATCCTGGAGCCGGATGTGTTGCTTGGCGGTCAGGTTCTCTCGGTTGCGCAGGAGCAGGTAACGGCTTCCTTTGAGGTAACGCCGCCCGGCCGGCGGCAGTTCGCTCTGCAAGCGGCGCCGGATGTCGTCGATGGCCATGATCAGCGGCTTGATGACGTGGAAGTGATCGTAGATGAGCGCGGCGCGCGGGCAGTGCTTGCGGATCTCCAGTTCGTAGGGGTCGTGCATGTCGATGACCACGCAGCGGATGCGCCGGGTCCACTTGTTGCCGAACCATTTGAAAAACTTCTTCAAGACAGCGCGATCCCGGCCACGGCCGACCCAGATGACGCGGCGCTTGACAGTGTCCGTGACCAGCGTCAGGTAGCGGTGTCCCTTCTTCTCGGACACTTCGTCGATTCCCAAGTCGGCGATCCCGTTGAGGTCCCGCTTGCGCAGCAGCCCCACAATGTATTGGATCTCCGCGTCATTCACCGTTCTCCAGTCTATTCGGGCCAACTCCGACACGTCCTTGACCGGCATGCTCTTGGTCAGGGTGAACAACCAACGCTCGAATCGCCGAGTGCAACGTGCGTGATGTCGTGCGATCCTCGACTCCACGCGCCGCACTCCGCACTGAGGACAGCGCACCCGATAACGTGACACCCAGACATAGACCCGATGCCGAGAGATATCCAAATCCCGCAGCCGCACCCAGGGACGGTCGTAATATCGGCGGAAGCTCTTCCCACATTCAGGGCACCGGTAGGTATCTCTGTCGTATTCCAGCCACAGTTCTATCCAGCTCTTGTGATGTCTCTTCCATCGAACGACTCTGTGGCTTTGAAGTCCAAGGAACGAAGTGATGACATGGATGTCGGGCATTCCTCCTCCTAGCCAAGTCGCCTAAGTAACCAACTTGTACCAAGAACGAGGGATACCTTTCTGTTTTCTACGTCACCCCAGTGGTGGGTGCCATGCTTTTAGAGACTTCCATTCTAATTGCAGAAGAATCCAAAGACTGGCTATATTTGAGCTATTAGAAGGTTGTTTATAACTCACCGCACCGGCGCGCTCAAAGGCACGCGCTACCACATTTTCTCTTTTGTGACCTAGGCGCGGACTCGGGAAGCGTTACACGGGATAGCGATGCGCGCTCCGATCGCCGGCTTTGGCCGGTCCTTGCGCCATAGCCCGGATTTGCTCCTTGACTTTTTCCAGGTGCAATCGATTGGTGAGAACAGGGCAATACTCGTGCCCGATGGTAGACCCGAAACCCGTCCCAAAAAAGCGGTCTTCTGCTTGAAGCTATCTGCCTACCAATGTTCGCAAGAGCGTGATATTTATAGCCTATGAGCAAGAATGAGGCGGACATAGAAGCGGACATTTCAGCGGTCATAGACCGTAAGGAATCTCTGACGCTGATGGAGCCGATGCTTATAGCGGAAGGGTCACGTCACCGTGGCGAACTTACCGATCTCGCGGTCGAAGTGGCCGCCCGCTCAGCCGGATTCCGGCGCAGCCTGCCCGATGGGGTGCGCGCCGCCCTGGCCGATCTGGTGCGGGCCATGAACTACTACTACAGCAATCTCATCGAGGGGCACGATACCCATCCCGTCGATATCGAACGGGCGCTTAAAAACGACTACAGCAATGATCCGCGCAAGCGGGACCTTCAGCTCGAAGCGAAAGCGCATATAACAGTTCAGCGGTGGATCGATGCTGGAGGACTAGCGAGCCGCCCCGTGTCGCTGGCAGGCATCAGAGAAGTTCACTATCGTTTCTGCGAGCTATTGCCTGATGATCTTCTTTGGATTGAGAATCCGGATACCGGCGAGCGTCTGAAAGTTGTGCCGGGTCAGCTGAGGGACCGCGATGTGCGGGTCGGTCATCACGTCCCCATCAGCCCAGGCGCGGTTCCGCGATTCCTTGCGCATTGCGAGGGCGCCTATGGCCGTTTGGGGAGAACGGATGCAATTCTCTCGGCTGCGGCTACGCATCACCGCCTGCTGTGGATACACCCGTTCCTTGATGGCAATGGGCGCGTTGCAAGACTGGTATCGCACGCGACTCTCCTTGAGACTTTGGATACCGGTGGAATTTGGTCGGTTGCACGCGGCCTCGCCCGCAATGTCGCGGCGTACAAAAGCCATCTCGCCAATTGCGATCGGCCCCGCCGGAACGATCTTGATGGGCGCGGTAATTTGAGCGAAGAAGCGCTCGCCGATTTCACGCGATTCTTTCTGGGACTGTGCATCGACCAGGTGAGCTTCATGGAAGAGCTCGTTCAACCGGATCGCTTGCGCACCCGCATTCTCATGTGGTCCGAGGAAGAGATCCGACTGGGCCAACTTCCGCCGAAATCGGGAGGCATTCTCGAAGCCGTGCTCTATCGCGGCGAGCTGCCGCGCGGCGGTGCAGCCAATATCGTCGGCACCGGTGACCGGCAAGCGCGCCGGATTGTTTCGGCCCTGGTCGACAAGGGCGTGCTTACATCTGAAAGCGCGCGCGCGCCGCTGCGCCTCGCATTCCCAGCCGCACTCGCGGCGCGATGGTTGCCCGGGCTGTTTCCGGAAAGGACGGAGTAGCTATGGGTCCCCATTTCATGGCTGCACAATTCCAGACGAAGCGGGTTCGGATCCCAATCATCGAGAAGCGGTCAAGTGGAGTTGAATAGTTGTATCCCCGCGGCACGACATCCGGTTGGGATAACTTTGCAACTCTAGAACTTGATCCGTTTATCGCATTTAGTCATTTACTCAAGCACTCAACATGAAAAGACTCCCGACCCCTTTAGTCCCTCTAATGCAATGAATGCAAAACGGGCGGCATAAGATCGGTCCTACAACAAACCGGGGACGTTCAGCTTTGCCCCGCGCAACCCTATAATAGCGTGCTCGAACGGCTTACCGATAGGCTTCGTCAGGCATATTGAAGTCTGCGCCCTCTTTTGCCAATTGCTCTTGGAACATCTTGCGGATATGCGGGTCCTCGTCACGGTACTCGATGGTGTGGCCGCCCTGTTTGATGTCGAGATTCAAACCCCACCAATCTACCCCCGGTACACCCTTGACTCGCCTGGGATAGCCGCCCAGGAAAGCCAGCACACGCAAAGGTTCTTTGGATGCGCCAAAGTGACCGTGAAACCAGCCGGCGTCGCCAGGGGCCGCGCTCACGATCCCGCCATGTTTGTAGTCCTGTCGCTGGACTAACTCGCCCTTGCCGCCCGCCCAGGGCGTGGTCCCCGCTTCGCCAGGCCACGTAATGCTGTAGCCCTTGCCGCCTAGGCACAGCAGCGCCGGGCCGGCTTCATGGGCGTGGCAGCGGGAGTAGCGGCCGGGCGCGTATTGCGCGATGAACCCCTGATAACTATTCCCGGACAGGCTCCAAAAGAAAGTTCGGTGACCCACGCCGCGCTGGCCATCGAGCGGCAGCTCCACGCGGTCCGCGTCCGGGATAATATTACCGTAGTTGCGCGCACGGCCGTGGCGCGGATCTTTTCCAAGCTCGGTATGCGCTCTGAAAAAATCCGCGCTGCCGTCGTACCGATCTTTGAACTGGTAGGGGTTGTTGAACAGTGCGTCCTGACTCCGGTACAGGTGGAAAATCGGCGGCGCGTTGGTCACGCCGAAGAGCAAGGCGGGGCTGGAGGTTGCGTTGACGATGCGGTGCCAAGTGTTCAGCGGTGGAGAGAAGAGGCTGCCCACCTGCCACTCGAAGGTCTGCCTTT
Source organism: Deltaproteobacteria bacterium (assembly GCA_030688735.1). Classification (GTDB taxonomy): domain Bacteria; phylum Desulfobacterota; class Binatia; order UBA9968; family UBA9968; genus JACPFE01. Next base: position 3,061 of record JAUYJC010000019.1, on the reverse strand, counting down.
TGCTAGCATCGTCGCCGGACCAAATCTCCGTCGTGCCGCGCCCTTCGAGCACGTAGAAGATCTCCTCGTACATGTGCTTTTCAGCAGTTATGGCGCCCGCGCCGGGCACCTCGATAACGTACATCCCCTGGAGCCCGCCGCAGCCGTTAAGCTCGATGAACGCGCCTTTAGCGTTCATGCGCTTCCAATATCCCAAAGCCAGCTCGCGGATGTCGTAGAACCCCACCACGCCGCGATGGATCGGGAGATTTTGCTCCTCCATGTAAACCTCATAAGGAGTGGCCGGCCGTATCCAGCGCTTGGTGCCGACAAAGTCTTGCTCCATGCTTAGTTATCTCCTTTGATTGTCCAGTGTATAGCACTGAGAGTGTGTGAAAACATCCGTTCATGCTTCGAGAACACAGCACGATCGTCCTGAGACTTGTCGAAGGAGGGCTCCATCTGTTGATCGATGCTACCACTGGGCCCGCGGGTGAAAGCAAACGAATTGGGTGCCGGAAACCCTGGAGCGGTCGAGGGAAACCGAACCCGATCGGCTTCTTCCCCTAGCAAGCGGAAAGCACTTGCCCCTTTAGTTCTCCTCCCCGTCACGTAGAATGAGTGCCAGCGGCATTAACTTATTTCACAGTCCACTCGTCTAAGCAGATTGCACCGCGTGAATTGCGACGCGCTGCCGGAAAACCTAGGGAACAATCGTGGCTGAAAACTTACGGTCTCCAGGACGGGGCTGGCGCGTTTACCGGCGGCTCGCGGGCTACTTCAGGGCTGCGATCGATCCCACCTTGAGTACGCGGCTCAGAATTATTTCAGGCGCGAAGGGACTGGCCGCGTTGGGCGTGCTCGGAGTCATGCTGTTGTGTGTTTACGCCGTCATTTTGATCCCGTTCACGCCCAGTATTTCCCATATACGAAAAGCCAACATCGACCGGCCCAGCGTGGTGATTTCCGCCGATGGCAAGCGCCTGGCGACTTTTAAGCCGATGAACCGCCAGTGGGTCCGCTTAAATCAAATCTCTTCACATGTAATCAATGCCCTGATCGCCACGGAGGATCACCGCTTTTACCAGCACTACGGCGTCGATTTGTGGCGCATAGCGACGGGCCTCGGGCGCTTATTCATCGGCGATCTTGAGGGCGGATCCACTCTAACCCAGCAACTCGCGCGCAACCTGTATCCGCAGGAAGTCGGCCGGAAGCGGACGATCACGCGGAAAATCAAGGAGACCATCACCGCGATCAAAATCGAATATGCCTACACAAAAAAAGAAATACTAGAAACCTATCTCAACACGATGCCGTTTTTGTACAACGCCTTCGGTATCGAGATGGCGGCGCGCACTTACTTCGACAAGCCGGCGCAAAAGCTCAATGTGCTTGAAAGCGCAACCTTGATCGCCATGTTGAAAGGCACCAGCTACTACAACCCGGTGCTCAATCCCGAGCGCGCGCTTCGGCGCCGCAACGTAGTGCTCTCGCAAATGGTCAAGCGCGGAGTGTTGAGCCAGGCTGATTTCAAGAGGCTAAACGCCCGGCCGATACGCCTCGATTTCGAGCGCCAGCTGGAAGCCGTCGGTCCCTCCCCTCATCTCGCCGCGCACATTCGGAGATGGCTGATCGACTGGGCGGACCGTAACGACCGCGACATCTATTCCGACGGATTGATCGTGTACACCACCATCGACTCGCGCTTGCAGGCGGCGGCCAACCAAGCCGTAAACCGCCAGATGGAGGCATTGCAAGCCGTCGCAGACGTCGAGTGGGGACTGAGCTCCGAACGATTGCTATCGTCGAGCCCGAACGCGTACGTCGATCAGCGCCGGCGCGTGCAGCCTTTCGCTTATTTTTGGAAAACCAGGCCCGGCTTGATCGACATGTTCATTCGAGAATCCGCGGCTTACCGCAGCGCCGTGGATGCCGGCGCGGCGCCTGAAGCCGCGCTGGCGCAGTTGCAGGCCAACCGTGAGTTTATGGCCAAGCTGCGCGCCGACAAAACCCGTTTGCAGGCGGGCTTTGTGGCGATCGATCCGGCCACTGGCCAGGTAAAGGCGTGGGTCGGCAGCCGCGACTTTAACACCGACCAATTCGATCATGTCGCGCAAGCCCGGCGGCAACCGGGTTCGACGTTCAAACCGTTTGTTTACGGCGCGGCGCTGGAGCAGGGGATGTCGCCCGAGAAACGCTTCATCGACCGCGCCGTGGAGATTCCTCTGCCGGACGGCACCGTGTGGCGCCCCGCCGATTCAGCTCCGCCGAGCGGGCGGTCGATGACCGCGCGCGAGGGTCTCATCCATTCGAAAAACACGATTACGGCGCAGGTCATGCAGGAAATCGGCCCGCGAAAAACCGCGGAGCTTGCGCGCAGAATGGGCGTCAACCAAAGCAAGCTCGACGAGGTGCCCTCGTTAGCGCTCGGAACCAGTCCGGTCACACCGTTGGAAATGGTCACCGCTTACAGCACCCTCGCTGCCGGCGGCAAATATCGCCAGCCGATTTTCATCACGCGCCTCACTGATAAACGGAACAATGTGCTCGCCGAATTCAAAACCGAGAATCAGCCCGTCATGTCCGACAAGACCGTGGAAAATCTGATCAACATGCTGCGCGACGCAGTCGACCAGGGCACCGGGCAAGTTATAAGAGCGCAGTTCGGCTTGCGCGCCGACGTTGCGGGGAAAACCGGCACCACGCAAAAAAATACCGATGGCTGGTTTATCTTGATGCATCCACGGCTCGTCGCCGGGTCATGGGTCGGCTTCAACGACTCGCGGGTCACCATGCGCAGCAACTATTGGGGCCAGGGCGGGCACAACGCCGTGCTGCTGGTGGGTGATTTTTTTCGGGCAGCTCTCGATATGCAATTGATCGACGGCGACGCCCGGTTCCCGTATGCAAGGCCGGGCGATTCGATCCTGGAGCCGTATTTGGACGCAGTCAAAGAATGGTTGTTCGACCCAGTCTTGGACTGGCTGTTCGGCGACAAAAGCAAGCCGCCGCCTCGTCGCGACCTGGAGCGCAAAGTACCGCGATCCGAAGATACGATAGGCGAAACAGATCGATTAGG
>JAUYJC010000018.1 GCA_030688735.1 Deltaproteobacteria bacterium | reverse complement strand
CGGACAGTTTCCGTCGTGGCGCGGCGAGTCATGAAGGTTCGATCTTCCGGCTTTAGTAGCCAAGAACGGAATGTTCGACATCATCTGGCATGTACACAATTCAGGATAAAAGTGTTCGACATCATCTGACATGTGTCCCCTAATTGCTAAAAGCGCGTCTCTTCGCTTATCCAAGGCGTAGTTCGCCGCGTGCTTCTTCGCATGCCGTGCGCTGATACACTTCGGAAAAGTGAGGAATACGCCCATTTCTCGCCGGCTCCGAACCCTTGGCTCCTTTGATGCGATGTGTGTTATGACTCGCCTTCCGTTCGAGCGTAGCCAAATTGCGACGCATCACTGCCTACATTGAGAACGGCATCGCCTGCCCGACGATCATTCTGACCGGCAGTGATGACGGCGCGCATACCCAATCGCGAGTTGAGGTATTGCCCGGAGCCGGCCACGCCTGTAAGATGAAGCAGCCTTGGCTCTTTGATCGATTCATGATCGAATTTCTTTTCAAGCATGGCCTGTTCTCCGCAGCATCCAAGCCGGGTTAGGTAGCGAGAGCCCTTTTAAGGTCTACGAAGATTGATATCCTTGCCGAGCTTGGGGCATCAAGTCAAAAGCTGGTTAGTAGAGTTAGGCAAGTTTGTCACGGCGGTTGTCTGACGCAGCGGTTGTATTCGACGGCCCTCGGCAAAGACTTCGCCGTCGTGAATCCGAAAAGCGTTTAGGTCGGATGAGAAACGTCAAGAGTAATCGTGATTAAGATCAACCAACTCTCTAAGTCGTATTTCGCCCGTGAACTATTCACTGACGTCAATTTTCAGATGAATGCGGGTGATCGTATGGGTCTAGTCGGACGAAACGGCCACGGTAAATCGACGCTTTTTAAACTCATCTTGGGACAGGAAGAGCCCGACTCCGGAGAGATAACCATCCCGCGTAACTATCGCATCGGCCATCTCGAGCAACACCTGCATTTTACTCAGCCGACGATTTTGGCCGAGGCGGCTTTAGGCCTGCCGGTGGAAGAATCCCATTCGATGTACAAGGCTGAAGCCATCTTGTTTGGACTGGGATTCTCCCAAGCCCATCTTGAAAAAGCGCCGCGCGAGTTTTCCGGCGGGTTTCAAATTCGCATTAACCTGGCAAAACTCTTACTTTCCGATCCCAATCTGTTGTTACTCGACGAACCGACGAACTACCTTGACATCACATCGGTTCGTTGGATCGCCAGATTCCTGGCTAATTATAAAGGCGAGCTTATTTTGATCTCCCATGATCGAGACTTTATGGACAGCGTCACGACACACACCGCGGTTATCGATCGCCAAAAAGTTCGTAAATTCGAGGGCGGCACCGCCAAGGCTTACGGGCAAATCGTTCTTGAAAACGAAATTCACGAAAAGACCCGCGCCAACGAAGAGCGCAAACGGGCTCATTCCGAAGCTTTTATCAATCGATTTCGAGCCCAGGCATCAAAAGCCAAAATGGTCCAGTCGCGCATCAAGATGCTCGAACGACTCCCCAAGCTCGAAGGGTTAGCCGATATTCAGTCTTTGGATTTCGAATTTAGACACGCCGCGTTTGCCGCCAAAACGTTACTTGAAGCGCGCAATGTTTCGTTTGGCTACACGGCCGACCATTTTTTGTTTCGGCAGATCAATCTGACTATCAATGCGCGCGACCGATTCGCCGTGATCGGCAACAACGGCAAAGGCAAATCGACCTTGTTAAACGTGCTGTCAGGCGGACTTGAACCGCTGACGGGCGATCTCAAGGCTCATCCCGGCATGAAACTGGGATACTTCGGCCAAACCAACATTCAACGGCTCAATCCAAAGTTGACCATCGAACAGGAAATCGAACATACCAATCCGGCGCTGACGCGCACGCAAGTCCGAAACATTTGCGGCACGATGATGTTCGGCGGGGACTTGGCGTTAAAGAAGATTTCCGTGTTGTCGGGCGGTGAAAGAAGCCGAACCTTATTGGGCAAGATTCTCGCCCATCCTTCAAATTTGCTTTTATTGGATGAACCGAACAACCATCTCGACATGGAATCCATCGACGCCTTGATCGAGAGTTTACAAAGCTTTCCCGGCGCTTTATTGATTGTCACCCACAACGAAGGAATTCTTCGCGCCCTGGCGACCAAACTCATCGTCTTTCATCGCGGCAGAGTCGACGTCTTCGATACCGGTTATGACGAGTTCTTAGGAAAGATCGGCTGGGAGGACGAAGCTGACGGCAACGGCGCACAGAAGAAGCCTGCGTCGCGAAACCTTTACAACGAGAAAAAGGAACGCTTAAAAGCGGAACGTAGAGAAAAAGCCAGAATCGAGAAGCTCGAAGCCCAGATCATGAAGAGTGAAAACGCGTTGAACAAATACCACGAGGAACTCGCGATCGAAGCGAATCGTAATAATCTCGCTCAGCTGAACGACCTGTCCAAAAAAATTAGTCTGGTAAAACAGGAAATCGAGGATTTGTACAGCCAGTATGCGGGTTAGAGTCTTAACTTTAGGTTTACAAGGATGAGATCGATGGAGCAACGAATAAGTCTCGTAACGCTCGGGGTCGTTGATCTACCGCGCGCCGTGGCTTTCTACGAGCATGTCCTCGGTTGGAGGGCGGAGTCCAGTCCGCCCGGGGTGGTCTTTTTTGATCTGCATGGAGTCGTGCTCGCCCTTTGGCCGCATGACGAATTGGCGAAGGACATGGGATTTACGGCGGATCGTCTTCCGGCCTACCGAGGTTACTCCCTCGCTCACAATGTCCGAAGTGAAGAGGAAGTCGACGAGATTTTTGCTCGACTGAAAAATTATGGCGCAACCATACTCAAGCAGCCTCAAAAAGCCTTCTGGGGCGGATACTCCGGGTATTTTCCCGACCTGGACGGACATACCTGGGAGATCGCCTACAACCCGTTTTGGACTATCCTTGCGGACGGGCGCGTGTCGATGAAGGAAATCAAGTCAGACTCGCGTTAGTTGCGTAAACCGCTTGCATTCGCAATCTTCGCAAGTGCCGCAAATCAGACCCCGATTTCTTAATCACCCTTGGTGGCGGTTTCCGCTGGTTTGAGGTTAGTGAGGAATGCGCCGCTAAGCCCCTCCTGCGATTCCAAAGTGCTACGCAATGCCTCGGCCTCCTGTCGTGTCGCCAGGTGGCCCACACGGACGCGGTACCAGGTCTGTCCTTTGATATCGGTCTCAACCACAAAAGCATCGTAACCTTTGGTCTTTAGGCGATCCGCCCAAATATCCGCAATTTTCTTGCCTGGAGATGATTTGACTTGAACCGTCCATAGCAGCTCCGGCGATTTTCCTTTCACCGGCTGCGAGATCTGGCTCTGCTCCTGGGCGGCCGGAGCCGGCGGCGTTTGCTCAGCGGATTTCGCCGCCGGGAGCTGGGGCGCGCGCTTAGCCGCTTCCTTAACTGGCGCCGTCGCCGTCGCTTTCTCTGCCTTCGCGATTTGCGGG
>JAUYJC010000017.1 GCA_030688735.1 Deltaproteobacteria bacterium | reverse complement strand
GCGTACAGAGCCCGCGGGTACGAGACACAGGTTACGTCTGATCTGAGAAATGCCGCTACGGCGAACGAAGCGTGGTTTGCTAGTCAAACCCCTTCAGCTTATAGGGTTGCCGGTGCGTTCATCACTGGTACCCCTCCCGGTTTTAGTAAGACCGCGGACGTTACCGTTACCGCGGCTACCCCGACGGCGACCACCTTCGTGTTGACTGCTGTGCATGCGAAGTGCACGACGGGCACCCCGGTATGGACGTTTACCAGCTCCACCGGGCAAATCACCCGCAACGTTCCATGCACATAAGCCTTATAGACCGTCACGCGACCTGAATCTCAAAGGTTGGAAGAAAGGGGTGGCCGGTGGAGCTGCCCCTTTCTTTTCTTTCAGTGAAACTATGAGCAAAACACGCCCGCGATTAATGGTGAAAGATCGCAAAGCAATCGTAGTTCAAAATGGTGAGAGGATCTAATAGTCACGCGAGTTCGAGAAAAAACCCAAACAGAGAACAGAGTGATAAAAAACAGTGAATAACTTACGTCACAATCAAGTTGGGTTTACTCTTATCGAACTATTAGTCGTCGTCGCGATTATCGCTATGCTGGCGGCTATCGCGATGCCGAATTTTTGGGCATACAGAGCCCGCGGGTACGAGGCACAGGTTAATACTGATTTGAGAAATGCAGCTACGGCGAACGAGGCGTACTTTGCTAGTACAACCCCTTCAGTGTATATGCCTGCCGGTGTGTTCGTCACTGGTACCCCTCCCGGTTTTACTGCGACCCCGAACGTCACGTTACCGCGGCTGCACCGGTGGCGAAGAGCTTCGTGTTAACTGCTACGCATGGATACTGCACCAACAACCCGACATGGACGTTTACCAGCGCCACCGGGCAAATCACTCGCACTGCTCCATGCTCATAAGCCTTATAGACCGTCACGCGACTTGAATCTCAGAGGTTGGAAGAAAGGGGTGGCCAGTGGGGCTGCCCCTTTCTTTTCTTTCAGTGAAACTATTAGCAAAACGCGCCCGCGACTACAGGCCAACAATTTATGATATCCTCTATGGTCTTTCCTGGCCGGCGCCCTCAATTTCCTTGTTGCAATCGCGCTAACGTAGTATCATTTTGTCTCTCTCCATGAGGTGTAGTTATGAAGCTTAAACACGTTCTGGCCTATACTTTTCTACTTGCGTTCGTAACGCCCCAAGTTTTATTCGCCCAGGCTTTCGGCGAATACGGTCGGACAGTTGGAGGAGTTACTCAGCGGCAAGGCAGCGGCGGGCCTTGTAACTAGATTCTGAGTCATAACAGTTGGCTGGTTAGATTTCGGGGGAGGGAAGGTCAAAACTGTCCCTCCCTTTTGATTGGTTTTTCTCCTGTGCAACGGGGCGTTTAACATTATAATGACGAAATCCATGACGCCCGCGCGAGATAGATTTATCGTCTGCCGGGACTTTTACCCCTTGTTATTGTTGGTCGCCATGATCCTATGGTTTGCCAGCGAGGTGGCATGGGGGGGTAAGGTCCCTTTTTTCCGTGATTTGGGTCCGTATTTTTACCCGTTGCGTTGGTCGCTGGCGGAAGGTCTGAAGACCGGCGAGCTTCCTCTGTGGGATCGCCACATGGCCGCGGGTTTTCCCCTCTTGGCCGCTTTCCAGTCAGGGGCATTTTATCCGCCCCATTTCTTATTCATGTTCTTGCCTTTCTTTGCGGCGCTTCGAGCTATTTTTATTTTCCACTTTCTGGTCGCCGGCATTGGAGCGTACAAACTTCTCCGGCACTGGAGCTATCCCAGTTATTTATCCATCTCGGGAGCTTTACTGTTTACCCTTGGAGGCACGGTCGTCTCTCTGAGTAACCTGCTGAATCATTTTCAAACCGCCGTGTGGCTGCCCTGGGTCATCTTGGCCTGGGAGCGGGCTTTGCGGTTTCCTACGTGGAACAACTTTCTAAGATTCACACTGTTCTTAACGATTCAATTTCTGGCCGGTTCTCCGGAGATCTTCGCCATGGGCATGGCTCTGGCTTTTCTCGACGGCCTGCGCTGTCGCTCTCTAGCGTCCGGGACGACCTTCCGGAGAATCATCACAGTTTTACTCGGCGGCATTGCTCTATTACTTGCCCTCACTATGGCCCAGCTTTTGCCCACAGCGGAACTTTTCACGCAGTCTCGGCGACAGCATGCGATCCCTTCCGACGAAGCCTTTAATTGGTCGCTTAACCCTGTGAACCTTCTGAACCTATTCTTTCTTGATAAAGAGGTTGACTCGGACGCGCCCGGCGGAGTGCGGTTTTTCTTTGCGCGCCAGGCGTCGTTTTATATTAGCTATTACCTGGGGGCCATTTCCGTTTTCGGTATTTGTCTGTGGTTATTCTACGGTTCCATGCGAGAAAGGATAATTGTAACTCTGTTGGTTGCGGTCTCATTGGTCGTCGCTCTAGGCGGCAGCACGCCCATCTATCCCTTTCTTTTCAGGCACCTTCCGATGCTTTCTGCTATCCGGTTTCCGGAGAAGTTCTTTTTTTTTACGTATGCTGTGCTTTTTTTTGTTACCATGCGTGGTCTAAAGGACTTTCTTCTTGCCCAGGAAAAGAATGTAAAGACCCCTTTCCTCATTTTTGGTTCGGTCTGTCTTATTTGGCTGGGGGTCTATTTCATATTTCGCTTCAATGCCGATCTCATTGCTGATTTCATCTCCGCGAGGATTGGCCCTTCGCCTCCCGCTAGCGTTGACGCTAAAACAATTGCCTCGGTGTTGGCAAACATTGAGCGGCAAGTAACATTGTCGGCGGGAATGGTAGTCTTGCTGTGCTTGGCGAAGACAAAATTGATTCGGCCGCTACTTTTCAGCACCCTTCTCGTGTCAACCGTGTATGTCGATCTCACTTGGGCGCACCGAAGCTTTTTATTCCCGCTGCATCCGGACTTCGTTTTCAAGAGCCCCCGCATCTTATCTTCCGCTGAAACCGGGGGCAGCCGGCTTTTTTATTACCCATCAACTCAAAACCTACACCCGAGTTCCTTTTCCGTCCCAGGGCGGCCGTCGTTTGGGAACATGACGGCGCTCCCCTTTCAAAACCTTTTGCCCAACGCCGGCGTACTCTATGGTGTCGACTACCTGCAGGAAATCGATGCGCTGGGGAGACAGCCCTACACCGATTTCCTGGTTTTTGCCAGCCGGCTCGAGTTCGCTAGTCAGATACGGTTGTTGCGCGCCCTGAATGTTGGATATCTGATTTCTATCAGCCCCTTGGCAGCAAAAGGAATTGCCCTCGTAGGGCACTTCCCTCAGTATTTCTCTTGGCTCTACAAAATCGAGGGCACGGTTCCGCGTGTCTATATTGTAGGGAACAGCTCGGTCGAGAAAAATCCAGAGATGGTCTTGCAGCGGCTTGCATCACCAGGCTTCGATGCAACGCAGGAAGTTGTTTTGGATGCCAAACTGGAAATGAAGCAACGCCGTACGCTCGTGGCGTCGGCGAAGATGGTTCGTTACGAGCATGAAGCGGCGACAGTTAACGCGTCACTTAATGATTCCGGGATTTTGGTGCTCGCTGACGCTTTTTATCCGGGCTGGAAAGCGTACGTGGATGGAAAAGAAGCGCCAATCTTTAAAGCAAATCACTTCTTCCGCGCCGTCGTTCTTGCGCCCGGGGAGCACGTGGTTGTATTCAAATATGAGCCGCTATCGTTCAAGATCGGTCTGATCGTGTCCGTATTCACAATCTTGTGTATCGTAGCGATTTCAGTAGTTGTATATAGGAAAGGGTCGAACAGTCCTTCCATCAATGCCGTAATCGCCCGGCGGAATCCTTAGCCCCCTCGGTCCGACAAAACCCCCAATAATGAAGGTATGAGAAGCAACAGCCAGCAGCAAAGGAAGCTTTCGACTAACCCCAGCCGTAATCGTCGCTTCATTCTTACTTTTTTTCTTTCTTATTTCCTTGACCACCGTTCTACAGAAGTCGCCAACTTTCGACGAGCCGATCCACCTCTATGCCGGATACTCACATCTGAAGTGGGGGGATTTCAGAGTGAACCCGGAACATCCGCCACTGGCCAAAATCTTGGCTGCGCTGCCTCTCTTGGCCCTAGACATCAACATCTCCGGCATAACGGTAGACCAGCGTGACATCATCCAGACGCGAAAACAGTATGGCTGGAATTTGGTGATCAGTTTATTCTTGCAAACCGGCCCGTTCAGAATTTCTTTTTATACCCAAAATTGGTCATGCTCAGCCTCGGCGTCATTCTGGGCGTGTTCGTTTTTTGGTGGGCGCGCGAGCTTTTCGGATTGAGCGCGGGAGTCGCCGCGCTGGCAATTTATTGTCTTGAACCAAACTTCATCGCTCATTCGTCGATCATTCATACCGACGTGCCGTTCACGTTAGTGTTATTTACGGGCAGCTATTTTTATTGGCGCGCGGCTCAGCGCCTGACTTGGGGGAATCTGTTCTGGACATCCTTGTTTTTCGCGCTTTCAGCGGTTGTCAAGTTTTCGTTCTTGGTGATCCTGCCCGTTTGGATTCTCGTGGGAATCCTGCAAGTCTTTTCCGCTCGGCCGCACCAATCCCAAATCACCTCACCTGAGATGACATACAAGCCAGGGCAAAAGACGGCTCTCCAGTTGGTTATTTTGGGAACGGCGCTCATTGCGGCCTACCTTTCGATCTGGGCTGCGTATGGATTCCGCTTTGACGCCTTTGGCGGCGCGATAGATCAGCTGCGGATTGGCCGTTTGGTTACAAGAGAAAGCTGGTTGAGCGTGCTGGCCATTCTAAACGCGAAGTACTTCATATTGCCGGAAGCTTGGCTTTACGGCCTTTTGGATGCCATCCGGGCTTCTGACAGAGAGTCATATCTGTTGGGTCAGATTTACTTGCATGGTTCCTGGCTCTATTTTCCCGTGGCATTCGCCGTAAAGACGCCCCTTCCCACACTCGTCGCCTTGATGGTTGCAATCATCCTCATGATTCGCAGCCGAAGTCTTTTACTGGCCGACCTATTTTTGCTAACCCCGGTCATAATTTGTTTTGCTGTTGCCGCCTGTTCGAATTTGAATATCGGTTTGCGCCATATCCTGCCGATTTATCCTTTTTGGTCGTCTGGATTGGCGGCAAGGTCGCGACGGTTTGGGCGATTCGCCACCGGACCGCAAGATGGGGAGTGTCGCTACTTGGAATATGGCTATTGATATCATCGTTGAGGGTCTATCCAGACTATCTCGCGTTCTTCAATGAGCTTGCAGGCGGGCCGGCCAACGGACACAATGTTTTGGTCGATTCGAATCTCGACTGGGGACAGGATCTCAAAGGTCTCCGTGACTGGATGAGCGATCGCAGCGTTTCGAGAATTCAATTGGCGTATTTTGGAACAGTGGATCCGGCATATTAAGAAATCGACGCGGACCCTTTACCGGGAACCCTTACTGTTCAATCACGGCCAAAACTTGGGAGTACTCCAGCACCTTCTCACATCGCGATCAGCGTGACCTACCTAAAAGGCCTCTATTTGTGGAACCGGGACCAGTACGCTTTTTTCCGTCGGCAAAAACCTGTCGCCATCATTGGCCATTCGATATGGGTTTTTCGGTTGAACCCATGACATCGATATTGACGGTATAGAGGCGGGAAGCATTTTGGCAGCCGAGCGGCGGGCGGTAGCTCACCTCAGGATGGTGGGATTATTTGCGCGTCCTTTTATTAGGCTTTTCTGATATCGAACCGCGTAGTCTCGCACCCAGTCATGCGTCAAAATTTTGACTCAAGGTTACTAACCACCCAAAAGTGACATACTGGCAACCCCTGGTTGCTCTCTCCGGCCCTTTTGGGAGGACGGTGATGGGCGCTTTTAAACCCTCCATTACTCAAAAATGTCGCTAACCTCTCAGCTATTACATGAAGCGATTTTCCTATTGACTGGCATAGAACGTGCTCAAGAAAATCATCGATGGCGCGGCTTTCCAAATCCAGAAGAATATTGATACCCGACATTCCGCCTCCAGGAGCGGACGGGACTCGCGATGGCGTAGTCATTATCAGCATCGGGGTCCTGTGCGCGGCTGTAGTTATCGCAGCGCTCATCTTTGTGTTTTTAGATACGTAAAGAGCGAAACGAACGAAAGGTTCGGTAAACTCACCAGCCCCCTTTGGCCTGAGGCTTTCGGACCGATCCTCTGAAGTAAGCGCCGCGGATCTTGTCCGAACAGGCAGAGCACGGAAACTAACCGCAGCGGCTTCCCCGACCATGCATAACGATTTGGTTCACGCTACCCTGTCTTTTTTGGGACGTCAGAGCAAAGTCAGCGTCACGATGCTTGGCATTGCCTTTGTCATCCTCTTGGGAATTATCGACGTTCAAACCGGTCTCGAGGCACAGCTGCATTTCCTTTATGTCGTTCCGATTGCGCTGGCAAGCTGGTTTGTGAACCGGCGGGCGGGTATCTACATAGCGATTCTATGCGATATCGTAGTGCTGGCCGCGGATGTTATCGGGGGCCGCCAGTACAGCTCCCGATGGATTCTTCATTGGAACTTCTTGATGCGCGGAGGCCTCTTTGTCTTTGTCGCGTTAGCCCTGTCACAGTTGCGTTCGAAATTCGATACTTTGTCGGATCTCGCGGGCCGGGATTTACTCACCGGCCTACCCAATGGTCGTGCATTTTACGATTTAACATCCCGGGAAATACACAATGCGTCAGGCCGCCAACCGTTGAGTCTGGCTTTTCTTGATGTCGACGGCTTCAGTTGGATCAATCACCGTTTCGGCTACGCCACGGGAGATCAGATGCTGTGCATGATCGCTCAAACGATCAAACAGAATGTTCCGCGGCCGGAGCTGGTTGGGCGGGGCGGCGGCACGGCGGCACGGCCTTTGCCGTTTTGTTACCCAACGTCACTTCTCAGGATGCCAGTGCGATTCTCGAAAACATCCAAAAAGAACTCAAAGAAGGAAGACGCAAGCATGCTCAACCGGTGAATTTTTATATCAGCGCCATTGTCTGTGCCAAGGCGCCGCACAGCATTGCCGAGCTGATGCATGAGGCCGAGTCGCGGATGACCCGGATGAAAGGAAGCAGCAAGGATACGATCCCGAAATAGCACAGGTCGACACCCTGCCTGTGCTGAATTAGCCATCGGCGCGCCTCGCTCCGCCAGCGACGTAAAACCTTATCAACGCCTTCCAAAACTAGGCCGCCGGACGAGCTCTCAGGGCTTCGACGAGCGGACGGTACTTTTCGTTCAGTTTCATCCAATGGGTGGCCCGTCGTTTGGCTTTCGAAAGCTCGGTTTCGGGGAACGTTACGAACGGTATTCGAGTTGGGCCTACCTTGCAATAG
>JAUYJC010000007.1 GCA_030688735.1 Deltaproteobacteria bacterium | reverse complement strand
GCCGAGATCGCCTCGGCGTTTTTCTTTTTCGCCGCCTCGCCGGTGACGATGACCGCCCCGGTGTCGATGTCGTCGGGGGTCAGGCCGGCCTGGCGGTAAGATTCATGAATAAAATCTCCCAACGCGTCGGTGTCGATGGTGGTCTTATTGACGTAGGGCGTCAGCAGAATCGGCGATTCGTGGAGGACCTCGCGGTTGACGACCACAAAACGGCACGACAAAGCGATGCCCTGGCGCCGCAGTGTCAGGCGGGAAAAAATCAGGTGCGAGGTGGAGGAACCGATGTCGATGCCGACGGAGTTGAGGGTGATCCTTTCGGAGCGCCACATCGGATGGTTTTCATCCATCGGCGCGCCGCCATCGCCTTCATCGTCGAACTCATCTTCTTCGTGCAAATATAAGGTTTCGCTCTTCTCCAATTGGTCCATGCCGTGTCTAAGTCCTTTCCCGTATTTGTGAATTTGCCTCGCCGAATCTTGTTTGCATAACATAAGTGTGCTCCACTTGCCACCCACTTAAATCCGCCCGAACGACAACGTCAAAGTCGGTTTCACCTTGGTGAATTGATTTCACAAGTCCCGTTTGTCCAAAAAATCCCCCTTGCCCCCTTTTCCAAAGGGGAGAACGGAAAGTCTCCCTTTGTAAAGGGAGATTTAGAGGGATTTTTTATCTGCTCAACACGACTTTGACGATCCCCTGAATCCGTCCAGGATAGACAAGCGCCCCTAACGTGGATAATATGTTGTGCTGAAGTCCATGGGACAAGAAGAATTTCAAGAACTCGCCACGTTCCTCAGGCGCTTCATCCGGCGCTTTCGGTTTCTCCAAGGGATCGAGGGGCTTTGTCTGACCGCGATCTGCGCCCTGCTGTTGTTTGCCCTGGGCCCCGGCGTTCAGCAAATCATTGGCTTTTTCCCCTATGCGCCGGTCGTCTACAGTATCCTCACGGCCACGGTGTTGCTGGTTGTAATCGGTTGGACGGTCGTGCGCTTCGTGCGCCGGCTCTCCCAGGAACGCGCAGCCCTCTTCATCGAACAAAAGCAACCCAAACTGCGCAACAATCTCATCAACTCGCTGCAGCTCTATCCCCAAATCGCCGAGGCCAAGGATGCTCCCGGTTTCTCCGCCTCCATGGTGCTGGCGCTGCTGCGATCCACGCGCAGGCAAATCACGACCCTTCAGATGGACGAGCTGGTAGACACGGGTCCCGTCAAAGCCCGGCTGCGCCTGCTCGCCGTCCTATTCGTCCCGGTGCTGGCGATGGTTTTATTCAATCCCTCCTGGATGGGCGAGACCTACAGCCTGTTGACCCGCCCCCTGGAGCATTTGCCGCCCTCGACGACCACCATCGAAGTCAATCCCAAGGGGCTCCGAGTCGTGCGCCGCTCGCCTGTTACGGTGCAGGCGGTCACTGCGGGAGCGATTCCAAAAACCCTCGACCTCCTCGTTTCAAGTGGAACCGACCAGCAAGGCAATCCCACGGGCGAAGAAAAGTTCGCCATGGAAAACCTCGGCGAAGGAAAGTTTACCTCGACCATCACGCATCTGGAAAAAACTCTCCGTTATCGCGTCGCCACCGGCCAGTTTTCCTCGCCCTTGTATACCGCCGAGGCCGTCGATCCGCCGGAGATCGGCAACGTTCAACTGACGCTCTACCCGCCCGCCTATACCGGTCTCGGCACCGTCGCCGTTCCCGGCGGCAACATTGAAGGTCTCAGGGGTTCGACTCTGCGCCTCGACGCAGAGACGACGAAAGAAGTCGTCAAAGCCGAGATCGTGACCGACGACGGCAAAAAAATCCCGCTGAAGATCGACGGGCGCAAGCTGCAAGCCAATTTTGTGCTCTTCCAGTCGCAGCAATACCGGATCATGGTCGAGGACGCGCAGGGATTCCGCAACGCGCCGATTCCCTACGAGCTGCGCGTGAAGCCCGACGGTTTTCCCACGGTCGATTTGCTCCGGCCCACCGAAGACCTGGAAATCAACGGCGATGAAGTCCTGATCGTGGAATACAGCGCCCGGGACGACTTCGGCATCGGCGAAGTGAACCTGGTCGCCAGAGTCGGCGAGCGCGAGGACAAGATCCGGCTCCAAAGGGACGAAGCGAAGCGGGTCATTCTGCGCGATCAATTCAAATGGGACCTGGGCAAGCTCGCCCTGCGCGAGGGTGACGAAGCGATTTTCAATCTGCAAGTGCTCGACAACGACACGATTTCCGGTCCGAAGCTCGGCACCTCCCGCTCGGTGCGGCTGCGGCTCAAGAATCTCCGCAGCGAGCATCAGCAGGTCGCCGATATGATTCGCGACCTCAACGCGCGCATGGTCGATCTGTTGGGCGACCACCTCGAAACGCCGCTGCCCGGGGACAAGGACGCTGCGCGCGATAAAGAAGCCGACCGCAAGCTCGAACAGAATCTAGCCGACGCCTTGAAGCGCACCGAAGAGATCATGCGGCGCGCCGAAAAAGACCGCCTGTCCGACTTCGCCACCTGGTCGGACTTGGAAGCGCTCAAACGCAACCTCGAATTTACCAAAGACGATCTGCTCAAGCGGCAGGAGCAAGCCGCCTCCACCGACGAGAAGCTCAGAGCCCGCGACGACATTTCCTCGGAATTAGAGCGCATGTCGATGCTTTCGGAGGACATCGGCAAGCGGCTCAAGGCCCAGGAACTTGCCTCCACGGCCCGGGACCTGGCGCGCAGCCAGGAGCGGCTGATGGATTCGCTGGAAAAACTCCAGAGCGGCGACAAGAATCTGGACGCGATCATGAAGCAGATCGCCGAAATGGCCAAGGCCCTTGCCGAACTTCAACAGGCGCTCTCGCAGTTTGCCCAGCAGATGCCCGACGACTTCATGAACTCGGAAGCGATGCGCGGTCTCGGCTTCGATGAAATGCAAGCGCAGCTCGACGAGCTGCGCAAGAAGCTCATGGCGGGCGACCTCGAGGGGGCGCGGCAGTTGGCGCGGGAACTCTTTAATCAGATGGCTTCGATGCTCGCCTCGCTGCAAAACATGCAGCGCCAGTCGATGGCATCGAGCATGGGTCGGATGCAGGGCGAGATGCAGCGCCAGTCCAACGAGCTCCAAGAGATCGCGCGCGAGCAACAGGAAATTCTCATGGGGACCGAGGGCGTCAACAGCTCGGCGCTCACGGACCGCGACAAAGCTTTGAAGGATAAGCTCGACCGCTTCCTGGAAAAAGCGATCAAAGAGCTCGGCCAATTAACCGAGCAGTTTCCCGACCGCGAAGGGCCCGACGATCCGAGCCTGCTCACCAATCTCGACGACGCCACCATGAACGCGCTGCTCAAGAATTTAATTTCCAAGCTGTTGAACAAGGACTTCCCCGGCTACGGCGAGGGTGACGGGCGGGCGCGCAACGAGCTCGCCAAAAAGCGTACGGCGGCGCAAGAAGCGAAGGCGCAACGCGCCGAAAACAGCCTGAAGGATATCAAATCCGAACTGGACTCCCTTTTGGGAGAACCGGCGCGGGCGCTGACGGATGCCGACAAGAGACGGCTGCGCGATCTGGCGCAGCGCCAGGATGCTTTGAAAGAACGAACCAACGAGCTGCATGAAAAGCTCGAATCTCTTTTCCAGCTTTTCCCTTCGCTCGATCCCAAGATCGTCCAGAACATCGGCGAGGCCAGCACCGCGATGGGCACGGCCAAGGACCGCTTGGGACAGCTCGATTCCACCGGCGCCGTGCCGCCGGAACGGAGCGCGCTGGAGCGCCTGGCGCAATCGCAGCAGCAGATGCAGTCCGCCATGCAGCAGATGGCCCAGCGCGGACAACTCGGCAACATGCCCATCACCCGTCTCTTCCGCCAGGGCCGCTTTCTCCCCGGCGGCATGCTCGTGCCGCTGCCCGGCATGCCGCAGTTCCCCGAGTTTGACGTCGACGGCGGCTTTACCGGATTGGACACCGAGAAATTCCGCCTTCCCGGCAAAGAAGATTACAAGGCGCCGCGCAATTTCCGCGAAGAGATCCTCGAGTCCCTCAAGCAGGGCGTTCCGCCGCAGATGAAAGAGCAGATCGAGCGCTATTTCAAAAACCTCTCCGAGTAACTACGCCTTGAAGCCCAAAGCTTTTTCCTTCGCAGCGTTGTTTTTTTCGCTGATCCTGGCGGCGCCGCTTTTCGCCGCCGAGATCGACGCGAAATTCAAAGCGGGCGAGGAACTACTGGATGCCTGGCGCATCGCTCAAGCGGAGGAACTGGCCGCGACGTGGCTGCGGGAAAACCCCAAATCGGCGGACGGCTTGGACCTCGAAGCCCGCGCGAAGTTTTACCAGGGGCGCTATTCGGAGGCGCTTGCGACCATCGATCGCGCCCTCGCCATCGATTCCACCGACAAGCTGCGCCAGGGCTGGAAGCTGCGCACGCAGTTCACCTTCGACGTCGTCAAGACGCTCAAGCGCTACGAGAGCGCCCACTTCGTCTTGTTCCTGGACGAAAAACGGGACGGCATTCTCGCCTCCTTCGCCCTGGAGACGCTCGAGAAGAGCTACGAAGCGATCGGCGCGGAGCTGGGCTACTATCCGAAAGAAAAAGTCCGCGTCGAGATCGCGCCGGACGCTGGCGCCTTTCAAGCCATCTCGACGTTGTCGCAGCGCGACATCGAGGAAACCGGCGCCGTGGGCATCTGCAAGTTCAACAAGCTGATGATCATTTCGCCGCGAGCGCTCAGCTTCGGCTATCGTTGGGCGGATTCGCTTAGCCACGAGTACCTTCATTACGCGATCGTTGCGCTGAGCAATAACCAGTCGCCGATCTGGCTGCACGAGGGCATGGCGCGCTTCTACGAAACCCGCTGGCGCAAGCCGGCGCCGGCCAAAGACGCCGCCGAGGATTATTTGACGCCGGCCAATCAGACGTTGCTCGTCCGGGCGCTGGAAAAAAACCAGTTCATCGGCTTTAAGAAAATGGAGCCGTCGCTGATTTACCTGGAGACGCCGGAGCAGGTGCAGCTCGCTTACGCCGAGGCCGCTTCCGCCGTCGACTTCATCAATCGCAGCAAGGGCGGCGCCGGCGTGCGCGAACTCTTGGCGACGCTGGTCGAGCGCCCGACGCCGGAAGCCATCGAGAAAATTTTCGGCCTGTCGTTCAGCGCCTTCGAAACGGCCTGGAAGAGCTTTCTCAAGGGTAAAGGGTTAAAGGAAATCGAAGGCAGCCACGTGCGTAAGCTCAAAGTGAAAAAAGATCAGAAGGAAGACGAGGAAGTCGTCGAGCTCAAGGAAATCCAGTCCGCCATTGCACGCAACCGCACGCACTTGGCAGATCAATTGTTGGGAAAGGGACGCGCGCTGGCCGCCGCGATCGAATACCAGCGCGCCTTGCAGGCAAGCCCCCACTCCCCTATTATTCTCAACAAGCTCGGCCGGGTTTTGATTCAACTCAGCCGTTCCGAGGAAGCGCTCGCGGCGCTTAAGAAAGCCTTGGACGTCGATCCGGACAACGCCGGCACCTATGTTCAGCTTGGCCGGCTGCACTACGCGGCGAAGAAATACCCGGAGAGCAAGTCGATGCTCGAGGAAGCGATCCACATCAACCCGTTCAACCCGCAGATTTACCGCTTGCTCACGGAAGTCTACGCCGGCCTGGGGGAAGCGAACAAAGCCAAGCAGGCGAAGGCGAACCTCGACAAGCTCATGGGGACTAATTGACGCGCCCGGGACTGAAGGTGAAGGGTTCGAGAAATTTGGGATAGCGGCCAACTTCGAGTATGCATACGAACGCGATTTTTAGTTTTGCGCGTCATTCCCGTGAAAACGGGAATCCAGATGACGAGTCGTCCATTCGCCTCAAGGCGACTGATTTCGATCATTTCAGAGGATGCAGATAAAGGAAGTTTCATGGAGTCAACTGAGATTCAACAACACGAGATCGCCGAGATCGAGGAATTCGCCGACAAGCGCGACGCCATGATCGGCGAGATTCGCAAGGTCATCGTCGGCCAGGACGAGGTCATCGAAGAGGTCTTGATCGCGATGTTCGCCAAAGGCCACTGCCTGCTCGTCGGCGTGCCGGGCCTGGCGAAAACGCTACTGATCCACACGCTGGCGGAGATTCTCGATCTGGAATTCAACCGCATTCAGTTCACGCCGGATCTGATGCCCTCCGATATCACCGGCACGGATATTCTCCAGGAGGACCCGGCTACGGGCAAAAGACAATTCCAGTTTCTCAAAGGGCCGATCTTCACCAATATTCTTTTGGCGGATGAAATCAACCGCACGCCGCCCAAGACCCAGGCGGCGCTCTTGCAATCGATGCAAGAATACCAGGTCACCGCCAGCGGCACGACCTATCCGCTGGATCTGCCCTTCTTCGTGCTCGCGACGCAAAACCCCATCGAACAGGAAGGCACCTATCCGCTGCCGGAGGCGCAGCTCGACCGCTTCATGCTGAATATCGAAATCCGCTATCCCAATTTCGACGACGAGGTGCAGATCGTCATGCAGACGACCTCCACCGGCAAGCCGTCGCCGCGCAAGGTCATGGAGCACGCGGCGATTATGCGCTATCAGAACCTGGTGCGCCGGGTGCCGGTTTCGCCGTTCGTCGTATCCTACGCCGTGGCGCTATCGCAGCGTTCGCGGCCCCAGAGCGCCGACGCGCCGCAGTTCGTCAAGGACTACGTCGAGTGGGGCGCCGGCCCGCGCGCCTCCCAGTATCTGATCCTCGGCGCGAAAGCGCGCACGATTCTCCAGGGCCGCTACGCGGTTTCCATCGAAGACATTCAAGCGCTCGCCCCTTCAGTCCTGCGCCACCGCATCGTGCCCAACTTCAAAGCCCAGGGCGAAGGCTTCACCTCCGTCGAAGTAATCAACCGCCTGCTCGCCGAAGTGAAGCCGCCGATGGACGGGAAGGAAATGAGATAAGAAAAAATACGGGGTCAGAGGACAATTTTATTCGGAATAGTTTTCTTCCCGTGAGACGAGGTTGGTGTTCCGTTGAGGAAAAGCAAAAAGTACTCTGACCCTGATTCCCTCCGCTCTGACCCTGATTCCCTCCGCTGATTCCCTCCATAGCCCGGTGGTCGTGCCTTCGAACGGGAGATCGTCATTTATTCGCGTTTTTCCGAGCCGGATGGTAATCTTAGGGTCAGAGGTTATTTTATGAGCACGCTTACTATCACGCTCTCTGACGACCGACTCGCCAAGTTGCGGGAAATTGCCAACCGCTTCAACATAAAACCGGAAGACTTGGCCCGCTTCAGCATCGAGGAGCTACTGACACGGCCCGACGAGTCGTTCCAAAAGGCCGCTGACTACATCCTCCACAAAAACGCCGAACTTTATCGGCGTCTCGCCTAGTGCGCTATCTAAACTTGAGCGAAGCTCTGGAATTGCATCGCCGAATCATCGGTCAGTCTGGAGGAGCGTTAGGCGTCCTCAACCTAGGCGCTCTGGAGTCGGCGCTGGCTCAGCCCCGCATGACGTTTGACGGCAAAGAACTGTACCCAACTATTGTGGACAAGGCGGCAGCGCTTGGCTATTCGCTTATCC
Source organism: Deltaproteobacteria bacterium (assembly GCA_030688735.1). Taxonomy (GTDB): domain Bacteria; phylum Desulfobacterota; class Binatia; order UBA9968; family UBA9968; genus JACPFE01. The sequence continues at coordinate 2,417 of JAUYJC010000007.1, read as the reverse complement.
AGAACCATCCATTCTTGGACGGCAATAAACGCACCGGACATGCAGCCATGGAACTTTTTTTGGTTCTCAATGGATATGAGATTCAGTCCTCGGTGGATGAGCAGGAAAGAATCATTTTGCAGGTGGCGTCGGGTGAGGTAGAGCGGGATACATTTACGCTTTGGCTTCGCGATCATATCGTCGCAAAGCCCTAATGGTCGGAGGCCAACCATTCGCTTCACACCAATCGTTTAAAGAGAAGTTCCTATTCTCAACCTCCTTTCCGCCTCGTAGAAATCGCGCTTGACGGCACTGGACTCCCTATTCAAAGATCTCTTACAATTTCCTTTCGAGCATAGTCGTTACCGCCTTCATGAAAATCTTCGGTCGCCGGCAGTCTGAAATCGTCGATAGGATCGAAATTCGGGGCGGAGCCGCTTTTCGCGCGCGCACTCGGGAGGCGCTGGAGCTTCTTCGACTGAGTGCATCGTTCGGCGCGGCGCGGGATCGCATTGCCGTTATTCGTCAGGGCCGGCGCAGCGGGATGAAAGCGTGGGCGGTCAAACCCACGTTTACGGTGGGCAAAGCGACTTGGCGCCATTCTGCCGTCTGGTACGCCGGGGCCATCGCTCACGACGCCTATCACGCTAAGCTGTATTGCGACGCCAAAGGCGGAAAGCGCGGGGAAGAACCTGACAATGACGCCTGGACGGGCGTCGAAGCCGAGAAGCAATGCCTCGCCTTTCAGCGCCAGGTGCTTTTGGAATTGAACGCCGACGAGAAAATCATCGACTATATCGACCGCTGCGCACAAAATCCTACCTATCAGGGGCACACCTCGGGCTGGCGAAGTTGGCTAAGTTATCTTCTGCGGTGGTGGTAGAAATTGATCCAGCCGCTTGCGGATTCCTCCCATTGTAATAATCTTTCATTCGCGTATTGAATTTCGATTTGAACCCGAGAAGTGAGACCCGAAACTCGAAACCACGTAAGCACCATGGCCAACGGCAAAAAAAACTACTTCGACCCAAAAGTGCTCGCGGGTATTTCCAATCTTTACCTGCGTGCGCGCTTGGTGGTGGAAGGCCTGATGTCGGGCATCCACAGCAGTCGCGCCAAGGGGTTCAGCGTGGAGTTCGAGGAGCACCGCGAGTATTCTCCCGGCGACGAGATCCGGCGCATCGACTGGAAGGCGCTCGGAAAGTTCGACCGTTATTACATCAAGGAATACGAAGATGAGACCAACTTGCGGGCTTATCTCGTTCTCGACGCGAGCGCGTCCATGGACTACGCCTCCGACGGTGTCACCAAATTCGATTACGGCTGCACGCTGGTCGCCTCCCTCGCCTACTTGATTTTGAAGCAGCAGGACGCCGCCGGCGTGGTGACGTTTTCGAATCGCGTCGAGGCGTTTGTCCCGCCCAAGGCCAAGCGCGACTATTTGGCGCAGATCCTCCACCCGCTGGAGAACCGCGGCCCGGCTGGGGAAACCAACGTCGGCAAGATCCTCGAAGAGATCGCCGGCCAGGTCAGGCGGCGCGGTCTGATCATTTTGGTCTCGGATCTTTTGGACGAGCCCGAGGCGATCCTCAAGGGTCTGCGTCTGTTTCGCTTCAAGGGCAACGACGTGATCGTATTTCACCTGCTGGACCCGGCGGAGCTGGAGCTGCCTTTCGACGGCAACATCCTGTTCGAAGATCTGGAAGAGGCGAATCTGCGCGTCGTCGCCGATCCCAAAGCGATCCGGAAAACCTACCGCGAGGTGGTCGGGGAATTCGTCACCGAGATGCGCAAGCAGTGCCACGACAGCGCCATCGACTATCAATTGATCACCACGTCCACGCCGTTGGATCAGGCTCTGGCGAGTTATTTGAGCTGGAGAGGCTGAGCCGTGACGCTGTCTTTTCTCTATCCGTTTTTTCTCTACGGTCTCGCCGCCGCGTCCCTGCCGGTCCTTATCCATTTGTTAAACCGGCGCAAACTGAAACGTATCCGCTTTCCTGCCGTGCGCTTCATTCTGCTCTCGCAGAAGCGCATCTCGCGGAGCTACCGCCTGCGCCACTGGCTGCTCCTGGCGCTGCGGACTTTGGCGGTGGTTTTTCTCGCGCTTCTCCTCGCCAATCCGATTTTTCAGATTGGCGCGGGGCTGTTCGCCGGCGGCGGCCCGGTTGATCTCATTGTGCTGCTGGATAATTCACTGAGCATGACCTGGAGCGGCGACGGCGACGGCTTCAAGCAAGCCAAGGAGGCTGCGCGCCTGCTGATCTCCGGATTGAACGACGGAGACCGCGCCGCGTTGATCCCGACCAATCTTGGCGGCAAGGAGCCGTTTCGTCTCAAAGGCCAGAAAGAAATCCTGCTTAAAGAGCTCGACGCCATCGAGATCGCCGACGGCACGGCGAACTTCGCTGCCGCCCTGGGGAAGGCGTACGAGCTGC
>JAUYJC010000628.1 GCA_030688735.1 Deltaproteobacteria bacterium | reverse complement strand
AATGATTTCCCTTTGCGCCTTTGCGAGAGATAGTCCGAGACCGACCGGTGCGCGAAGCGCACCCTACGAAAACCTTCGTGTCCTTCGTGCCTTCGTGGTGAATCCGACTTTTCCCATTTTGGTTGCGGCGTAGCCGCGCTGTGTCCTTCGTGGTGAAATGGTTTTTCTATTTAGGTTGCGGCTCTGCGACGCTAGGTCTCAATGATATACGGCAAGACCACCGGATGGCGTTCCAGCCGTTTGCGGAAATAGCGCCTCAGGGACCTGCGCACTTCTTCTTTCAACTCGCCGGGGTCCGTCCGCGTTTCGCGATTCATGCCGTTAATCGTCTCCAAAACGACTTTCCGCGCCTGTTCGAGAACCTCTTCGCTGAATTGGTCGCCCATGAAGCCGCGCGAGATCAAATCCGGCCCGGCAACCAGCTCGCCGGACTGCTGGTGGATCGCCATCACGGCGAGCACCATGCCGTCCTCGGATAGATGGCGGCGGTCGCGGATCACGACGTCGCCCACATCGCCGACCCCCTTGCCGTCGACGAATACTCTGCCGACGTGAACCGGCTTGATCTTCTGGGCGCGGTGAGCGGTTAACTCTAGCACGTCGCCGTCCTCCAAGATAAAGCAATTCTCCTCGGGCACGCCGACGTCCTGGGCCAACCTTCGGTGTTTCACCAGGTGACGATATTCGCCGTGAATAGGCACGAAGTAGCGCGGGCGAGTGAGCTGAAGCATCGTTTTTAGCTCCCCCTGGCTGGCATGGCCCGACACGTGAATCTCCGAGACTTTTTCGTAGTGCACTTCCGCGCCGCGGCGATAAAGGTGGTTGATCAGGTTGGAAATTGTCTTTTCGTTTCCGGGTATGAATTTGGATGAAAGGATGACGGTGTCGCCCCGATCGATTTTGATCGTCTTGTGGTCGTTCAGCGCGACCCGGTGCAGTGCGGAAAGCGGTTCCCCCTGGCTGCCGGTGGTCAGGAACGTGAGCTGGGCAGGCGGCAGGTCGTGCCAGCGTTCATTCTCGATCATGAAATTTCGCGGCAAGCGCAAATAACCCAGATCCGAGGCGATCTGGCCGTTACGGATCATACTGCGCCCGCTCAAGACCACCCGCCGGCCACAGCGCTCGGAAATATCCACCACCTGCTGGATGCGCGGGATGCTGGAGGAAAAAGTCGAAACCAGAACTTTTCCGCTGCTCTCCTGAAAAATCTGTTCCAGATTTCTTCCTACTTCCCGTTCCGACGGCGTGTAGCCGGGACGCTCGACATTCGTCGAGTCGGAAAGGAGCAGCAGCACTCCCTTCTCGCCGTAGGCGGCAAATCGCTGAAAGTCGAACATCTCGCCTTCCATGGGCGTGTTGTCGATCTTGAAGTCGCCGGTGTGGATAATTGTGCCGAGGGGAGTCTCGACCGCCAGAGCCAGACAGTCCATCAAACTATGGGTGACCCGTATGCCCTCAATGCGAAACGGTGCGATCTCCCAGGGCTTGCCCGCGGTAATCTCGCGAACATCCGCCGTGTCATCGAGGTCGTGCTCTTCCAGCTTGTTGGCAAGGAGTCCGAGCGTGAGACGCGTGCCGAATATCGGCACCGCAAGATGCTTGAGGACGTACGGCAGGGCGCCGACGTGGTCCTCGTGGGCATGGGTAAGGATGATCGCCTTGAGATAATTTTTGCGTTCGAGCAGGTAGCTCACGTCGGGAATCACCAGATCAATGCCTAAAAGGTCGGCACCGGGAAACATCAGACCGCAATCGACGGCGACGGCAGCATCCCCGTACTCGATGAGCATCATGTTGAGGCCGAATTCGCCGAGCCCGCCCAGGGGTATGATTCTCAGTGGCTCCATTGTTTGCTCTTTATACCGCCCGTCTTTTGACAGACGAATGGGTTTCTACTGCCGGTTCGGCTTTGTGGTTTTTCCGTCCTGTCGTTTTTTCGGCTGGGTCCAGGTTGGCTGCGATGAGGTCGCGTACCCGCTCCGACAGCGCGCGTACGTTTTTCACGCCAGTGCCTTCGACTGAAACCGGTGTCCCCACCGTAACCCGGATTTCGCCGGCCCGAAGGCGCCAATCCCCCTTCGCAAGGATTTTGCCGCTGCCGTTGATCGTGACCGGCACGATGGGCGTTTGGGTTTTAATCGCGAGCAAGAATCCGCCGCGTTTGAACGGCAGCAGCCCTCCGTCCGAACTGCGCGTGCCTTCCGGGAAAATCACGATGGAAACGCCGCTCGCCATTCGCTCCTGCGCTTTCTTTAGACTCCCCATAGCGTCGTTTCGGTCGGCCCGATCCACCGCAATATGTCTTGCCGCCCACATGGACCAACCCAGAAAGGGCACCCAAAGGATCTCCTTCTTCGCCAGCCAGCGCAGCTGAAAGCTCGGCAGGCTCTGATGTAGCACCGGGATATCGAGATTGCTTTGATGGTTGACCATGAAAATGTATTGCCGGCGGGGATCGATATGGTTAACGCCGTTTACCCGCAGCGAGACGCCGGCCACGGCAAGAATCAGCCAGGCCCAGAAACGACAAATGAGATAGGCATACTTGCCGTGGGTGTCGAACAGACCGAAGATGAGGGTCAGTAGGGTAGCCGGCGGAGTGACCGCGCCGAGCGCTACCAGCTTGAGGCCATAAAGCATGAAGATTTGATTAATTTCACTAGGAACAAGCGATTGAAAAACTTAGGCAATCTTAAAGCACGGCGAGGCAAAAAGCAACGCGGAGAAACGTTTAACGCGAGCTCGATTCCCTCGCGACTTAGTCGGTAAGAATAGCGGATGTCAGCCGACGGCAAGTTCTCGGTGGGTAGCCCGAACTGTCATTGACTACGCGAAAACGCGGCGATAAAGTAGTTTCACTTTCTCGGTGGCGATGCAATTCTAGTTTCCTCGGAGGCATCCATGTCGGTAAATAAAGTCATTCTCGTAGGCAATCTCGGTAAGGACCCCGAAGTGCGCTTCACCAACAGCGGCAGCGCGGTGGCGCGTCTTGCAGTAGCCACCTCCGAGGTGTGGAACGACCGGGATGGCAACCGGCAAGAGCGAACGGAATGGCATAACGTCGTCGTCTGGGGCAAACAGGGCGAGCACTGCGGGCAATATCTCGCCAAAGGCCGGCAGGTGTACGTGGAAGGCAGCATTCGTACCCGCTCCTATGACGACAAGAGCGGCACCAAACGTTACGTCACCGAGGTCGTCGCCCAGCGGGTGCAATTTCTCGGCGGTGGCGGCGGCACGCGTTTAGCGCAGCAAGCCGAATCCGCTCCTGCGGATGACACGCAGAGCGGCGGTGGACAGCCGCCGATCGACGACGACGTGCCGTTCTAGTCGCAGGCCGGCTAAACGCTGCGACGTGGTTCCGCCTAATGTCCCTCTCGGGGATGGTTACGATCCCTCGCCCCTTCGATCCTTCGGCCAGGCTCAGGACAGACTAAGCTCAGGGCAAATTTCGGGTGAACAGAAAGTCCGTCATGCCCGCGAAAGCGGGCATCCAGTGGGGTGGTAGAGGGGCAATGCGACAAAACCTGGATTTCCGCTTTCGCGGGAAAGACGGAAGGGGGAAGTCGACTTCGAGTCGACGTTGTTAGAATCCCTCGCCTTCGAAGTGAGGGTTGTTTAATTCACTAAATTCCTCGGCTCGCCTCTCAGAAACAGCGAAATATTTTCTTCCACCTCGCGAAGCAGACGTTCGCGCGCTTCCCGCGCGCTCCATGCCGTGTGCGGCGTGACGATCAGGTTGTTTAGCTCTTTGGCCGCGAGAACCATCGGATGATCGGCGGGTGGCGGCTCCTTGGAAATCACATCCAGCGCCGCCGCGGCGATTCGCTTCCGGCGTAGCGCCTCGATCAGCGCGGCCTCGTCGATAAGCGCGCCGCGGGCCGTGTTGATTAGAAAGGCGGTTGGCTTCATTAGTTTTAGGCTCTGCTCGTTGATGAGATTCTTCGTCTCCGGCGTGAGCGGGCAATGGAGCGAGACGACGTCGGCTCCTCGCAGCACTTGTTCCAACGGAACCCGATCGCGCGGTACCGGACTTTGACTGCCCGGCCGAGCGGAAATCAAGATCTCCATGCCGAAGCCTAGCGCCATCTTTGCCACGGTTTGCCCGATATTGCCGTAGCCGACGATGCCGAGTTTCTTGCCGTTGAGCTCGACGGTGGGATAAGTCAGGAGTGAAAACACCGGGCTCTTCTGCCATTCACCGGCTTTGACCGCCTCACCGTATATCCCCACTCGGGTCGTCAGCTCTAAGATCAGCGCCATGGTAAACTGCGCAACCGATTGAGCGGCATAGCCGGGCACGTTGCAGACCTTGACGCCGCGCTTTGCGGCTTCTTGGCGATCGATGATGTCCGTGCCGGTGGCCGCCACAGCGATCAGCTTCAAATCCTGCGCTTGGGGTGCAGCGAGAACGACCCCGTCGATGACGACCTTGTTGGTGACAACAACCGAGTGGCCGGCGAGCCGTTGAATCGTTTCGTCCGGATTCGTCACTTGATGAACGGTGCAATCCCACCTGTTGGCGAACTGGTCCAAGAAGAGGTCGCCATAGGTGGCGGCATCGAGAAAAACAATGCGGGTTCGCTGATGGCTCATGGCGATGTTTTCTCCCGGGCCTCGATCCTCTTCGCTTCCTCCCAAAGTCTATCCATCTCTTCGAGGGAGGATCGGTCGAAGCTCTTGCCCGCTTCGTTGAGCTTGGTTTCGATATAGTGAAACCGGCGGGTGAAGCGGTCGATGGTTCGGGCCAGCGCGTCTTCGGCTTCAAGATCCAGGAAACGCGCGAGGTTGACCAGCGAGAAAAGTAAGTCGCCCAACTCTTCGCCGGTCCTCGCTTTATCGCCGGAAGCGGCGGCGGTCTTCAGCTCGGCGATTTCCTCTTCCACTTTGCCCCAAACCGGCTCGATGTTCGGCCAGTCGAAACCCAAGTGCGAAGCTCGCCGCGTGATGCTTTGAGCACGGGCCAGCGCCGGCATCCCCTTCGGCACGTTGCCGAGGACCGATTTCGCTGCGCCGTCTTTTTTTTCACGCGCTTTGATTTCCAGCCGTTGCTTCAAAACCGCTTCGGTGTTCTGCGGCAGCGGCTCGCCGGCGAAAACATAGGGATGGCAGCGGACGATTTTTTCAGTGAGCTGGCTGATAACGTCTTGAAGCGTGAAGATGCCTTGCTCCATGGCGATCTGGGAGTGAAAAACGACCTGGAGCAGGACGTCGCCGAGTTCGTCACGGAGCTTCTGCGGGTCGCCGTCGTCCAGGGCATCGAGCAGCTCATAGGTTTCTTCGAGTAAACAGGGCTTGAGCGAAATGTGCGTCTGCTCTTTGTCCCAGGGACAACCGTTTTCGCCCCGCAGCCGGGCCATGACCTCCATCAACTCGCCGATCCTTTGCTCGGTCTCTTTATTGCTCACTACAATCCTCCGCGTCGTCCCTACTACTATAATTGATGTTTTGCGCAACTTGCGCAAATATTCCAGTGACTATGCTGATTGTCTCAATCCAAAAGAGATCTCCCCGCGGATCAGCCCCAGGCTGATCAGCCACAACTTGCAAGGCTGAGGCGCGTCCCTCGACGGGCTCGGGACGTGGTGAACGGAGGGCGCGGAGTAAAGAGTTTTTGATTAGAAAATGATCCCAACTCTGCGAACTCTGTGCCTCTGTGGTGAAACAACGATTCCTGCTTTGGTTGCGGCAAAGCCGCGCCGGTGAAAACTTCCTTCCCGTCGGGCGGCGTGGTAGATCTTACGTAGCGCCGACGCGGTTGTCCAGCAATTCGAGGAGAACAGATTATGCCGGTTGCGATGCTTGACGGAATCGAAACCTATTACGAGACCTACGGTTCGGGCTCGCCGGTCTTGATGTGCGCCCCCGGCGGCTTCGACGCCAGCATCGACAAGTGGCGCGTGGCGAGCGCTTGGACCGGCATCGACGCGATCAAGGCGCTGGCGGCCCAACATACCGTCATTGTTTACGACCGGCGCGAGTGCGGCCAATCGCACGGACGGGTCGAACGCCTCAGTTGGGCGAGTTACACGCGGCAGGGAAAGGCGCTGCTCGATTATTTAAAGGTCGATTCGGCCTGGATCTTGGGAGGCTGCATGGGCTGCTCGGTCGCGTTGGCGTTCGGCGTTCACTTTCCTGCGACGACGCGTGGGTTGGTGCTCCACTGGCCGGTGGGTGGGTACCGTTGGAAAGTAAACAGCCAGGATCGTTTTGTTCGTCATTTCAACTTTGCCAGGCAAAATGGTCTAAAGGGAATCATCGACCGGGCGCGAAGCGGAAATAGTTTTTGGATGGACCCCGAAGCCGGTCCCTGGGCTTCGGTCATCGCGCGGGACAAAGAATTTTCCGAGCGATTTGCGAGCCAAGACCCGGAGCGTTATCTTGGCATCATCGCCACCAGCGGCCGGTCTTTGTTCGATCGCGACACGGCGACAGGAGCTGAGCCGGAGGAAGTCATGGGGATTAGAGCGTCGGCGCTGATCATCCCGGGCGACGATCCGTCACACGCGACCTCGGGTGCACATTGTCTGCGCGAGCTTCTGCCGAAGTCGGAGTTTTGGAACGTCATGCCGCCAGAGCAGACGACGCAGAAAATCTGCGACCGCATTCTGGGGTTTTGCCGCGTGCATGGTTAGATTCTTCCTCGTTTTAGTCTGAGAAGTTCTTGCTACCGCATCCAGTCATGCGCGGCTCGTGAGCGAGATCGCGTACGAGGCGCGTCAGTCCCGTTGATCTTTTGTTCAACACGAAGGTCCCAGCGCGGCTACGCCGCAACCAAAATGGGAAAAGTCGGATTCACCACGAAGGCACGAAGGACACGAAGGTTTTTGTAGGGTGCGCTTCGCGCACCGGTCGGTCTCGGACTATCTCTCGCAAAGCTTGTCCTGAGCAAGGTCGAAGGGACGCAAAGGCGCAAAGGGAAATCATTGTCATTTCGAACGAAGAGAGAAATCTTTCCTAGATCCCTCGCATTCGCTCGGGATGACAGGTCTTGGGCCTGTCACTTAGCGTCTTGGCGCCTTGGCGCGAGCAATATCCGAATCC
>JAUYJC010000622.1 GCA_030688735.1 Deltaproteobacteria bacterium | reverse complement strand
AGCCCGGGACCAAATCTCTGTGGATCGGCATCCAGCGCCTCGATGATATCGAAGCAACCTGGAAATTCATGGCCCAACACTTCGCCCCACATCTGCTCTCACCCCCCGTGTCCAGAAATCCGGGTTATGGGTAACGATGAGCTCAAGGGGGAAGAAATTGACACTTCGGATCGGCCCACGCTGATAAATTCTACGGACAATTCCGACACCGAAGTTCAATTGTCCGAACAGTGAATCCTAATCTCCCGCAGCGTTCCGATCTCGAAGCGGTCGCCCGGCCACACCACCGTCGTCGATCCGTATTCTTCGATCACCGCGGGGCCGGCTCCGCTGAATCCGGGCTCCAATGAATCGCGATTGTAAATCCTCGCGTCCACCATTCCTCCGGCGCTTTTGAAATAGACCGGACGTGTCACCGCCGCTAGCGGCGCGGTTTTGGCGCGCGGCAAACGCGCAACATCCGGCTGTTGGAGTCGAGCGAAGGCGTAGAGGTGCACCGCTTGAAATTCCGCGGCGGCCTTGGCGTCGGCATGGCCATAGCGCCGCCGGTAGTCATGCTCGAAAGCCTGGCGAATAGCGGCGGCGTCTTGCAGCCCGGTGACGGGTACTTTGATGTTGTGCCGCTGGCCCCGGTAGCGCATCTCCGCGTGGCGTTCGAAAAATACGTCGCTGGTGCCGAATTCGGCGGCGAGCGCGGCCGTCGCGTCTTTTTGCAGCGTGGCGAAAAGATCGTTCATACCACCGACCGATTTTTCGTCGAGCACGCCAATGAACGTTTTCGAAGAGTCGATGCGCGCGTCGGCGAGCAGCATGCCGATGGCGGAGAAGTTGCCGGGCTCGGGAGGAATGACGATGGTCGGGATCGAAAGCTCGCGCGCCAGGGCGCAGGCATGGAGCGGCCCGCCGCCGCCGTAGCTGAACAGCACGAAGTCGCGGGGGTCGAGACCATGCTCGACCGACACGCGCCGGATTGCGCCCGCCATCACGACGACGGCGATGGCAATGATGCCGTCGGCCATCTGAATCAATCCATCCTGTCCGGCATACCCCAGTGGCTCGGCGATTTTCTGTTGAATTGAGCGGGCAGCGGCGTTGACATCGAGCTTCATCTCACCCCCGAGAAAATGATCGGGGTTGAGGCGCCCAAGCACTAAGTTCGCGTCGGTCACGGTGGGTTCGGTTCCGCCGCGCCCATAGCTCACCGGTCCGGGCGTGGAACCGGCGCTCTGCGGGCCGACATGCAAGCGCTTCTGCGCATCGAGCCAGGCGATGGAGCCGCCGCCGGAGCCGACTTCGACGATGTCGATGACCGACGACTTGATCGGAAAGCCGCGCACGTAACCGCCGACGTAGTAGATCGAATTCACCGAAAACCGCCCGTTTTCCACCAGCGCGCACTTGGCCGTCGTGCCACCCATGTCGAAGGCGACGACGTTTTTGACGCCGAGCTTTTCGGCGTAGGCGCCGGCGCCGATGCAGCCGCCGATGGGACCCGACTCCACCAGGCCGATGGGCTGGCGGCAACTGCGCTCGGCGGAGAGCAAGCCGCCGTTGGAGCCCATCATGAAGAGGGAGCCGTTAAAACCCTGCGCTTTGAAATCGCCGTCGAGCCGGCGAATGTAAGTGTTCACCTGCGGGCCGACGTAGGCATTGGTCGCCACCGTCGAACAGCGCTCATACTCGTACCACTCGCGCGTGAGATCGGTGCTGAAGGTGACGTAGACGTCGGGGAGCAATTCTTTAAGCGTGGCAGCGGCGACTTCCTCATGGGCTGGGTTGATATAGGAGTTCATGAAGAAGACGGCGACCGACTCAACGCCGAGTTCTCTTAACTCGCCGGCGAGCTTCTTGAGCGCCGGCACATCGAGCGGCTCGACGACTTCGCCTTTGCTGCCCATGCGCTCGGCCACTTCGAGGCGCAGCTCGCGCGGAATCAATGGCTCTTCGCGCTGGTAGTAGAGGTCGAAAGGATCGGGGCGGTTGCCGCGGGCGATTTCGAGAATATCGCGAAAGCCCTTGCTTGTTACCAGCCCGGCTTTGGCGCCCTTACGCTCGACGAGCGAATTGATCACCAACGTGGTGCCGTGGTTTACCAGCGTCGCTTCTTTGGGCTGGACCTTGGCCTTCTCGCAGCATTCCAGAATGCCGCGCACGAGATTGTCATAGGTGGTTGGGCTCTTGGCGTAAATGACCCGTTGCGTTTCATGATCGAACGCGACCAGGTCGGTAAAAGTTCCGCCGATATCGATGGCGACTGCGTAGGGCATCCGATGCTCCTGTTCAAAGTTCCAGGTTCAATGTTCAAGGTCAGAGTTCAAGGTTCCGGGTTCAAGGATCAAGCCGACAGTTCAACGTTCCAAGTTCAAAGTTCAAAGTGTTGGGATTAGAGTCTGGTCCGAAACGTTGAACATTGAACCTTGAACTTTGAACGTCATGGGCGGCGTGCTTTGCCGTCCGCCTCGATCACCACGCCGTAGTCGTCCCGCGCGCTCTCGCGCGACACGAAACCGCGCACGACGTCGCGCCGCACCAATTCGACCGGGCGCTGCCGGGGATCGCCATACCCGCCGCCGCCGCCGGTGGACATGCGCACGCGATCGCCGGTTTGCAGCGGGCAATTCTCGGTTTTGTAGAGCAGCTCGGGTTCCGTTTTCCCGTTCTTGAAGATCAGCACCTGGCCTGATTTTCCGGCCTTTGCGCCCTGGACGCCCCAGGGCGGGCAGCCGATGCGGTCGAAGTTCGCCCACAGTTCGCAAGGCGCGCGCAAAATATACTGTTTGTCGAATCCCAATCCGCCGCGCCACATTCCCGGCCCGCCGGAATCTTGGCGCAAGCGGAACTCTTCAACGCGGTAGGGATACATCGATTCCTGAAGTTCGATGGGAATCAATCTTGTGTCGCCGTGGGCCATGGTGCGAAACGGACCCACGCCGTCGTGGGTCGCGCAGGCGCCCCAGCCGCCGTGGCCGCTATCATTGGCTTTGAAAATCGCGCCGGTGTCCGTCCGTTTCCCGGAATAGCTCAATGACGAAAACGTTCCGAAGTGCGCGCCGGTGACCCGCTCCGGCAACGCCGGCTCCAGCGCCTTGATGATACAGTCGATCACCGTCGGGAAAGGAATGCTGTAAAGCCCCATCGCCGCGGTCGGTTCGGCGCTGATCAGTTTGCCCGGAGGCAAGATCATTTTGAGAGGGCGGAAAGTTCCCTCGTTTGCCGGTTCGTCGGTGGCGATCAAATATTTAAACGCCACCCGCGCAGTGGTGCGGCCGCCGCCGTAGTAGCCTGAATTGATGCAGCCGCGCACCTGGGGCGACATCTCGGAATAGTCGATGGTCATCTCATCGCCGGCGACGATGACCTTCACCCGGATCGGGATCTTCTCGTCGCGCACGCCGTCATTGTCGAGAAACGCTTCGTGCCGGTAGACCCCGTCGGGAATCGCACGAATCTTTTCCCGGGTCGCCGCTTCGCATTGGTCGAGAATGACCGCCAGCGTGCCGAGAAACTGCGCGGTGCCGTATTTATCGGCCATCGCTTGTGTCAGATCGCGGCCCAGCAGGCAGCCGCCGAGCTGCGCTTCGATGTCGCCGAGCAATTCTTCCGGGAATCGCGTGTTGTTCTCGATGATGCGATAGACTTCTTCGATGGGCTCGCCCTTGGACCAAATTTTGATCGAACGCAGTTGCAAACCTTCGACAAAAATTTCCGTGGCGGTATAGGACACCGAGCCGATCGCCGAGCCGCCGATGTCGATCCAGTGGCAGTTGACGGCAAAAAAGCCGATCAACTCGTCGCCCCGCGGACCGGCGAACACCGGGGTGTACATGACGGTGTTGTTGAGGTGCTGACCCTGGACGGCGGCGTGATTGCAGACGATGACGTCGCCCTTGTGGATATGCTCGCGGCCGTAGATCTGCAGGCCGTCTCTTACCGCCATGCCGACGGAGTCGGCGACGAACACCGGCATGCCGCCGGTGGATTGCGCGAGCAACTCGCCCTCCGCGCCGACGAAGCCGACGGCGTAATCCTTATATTCGTAAATGTAGGGGCTGAACGCCGTGCGCGTCATGTTGGCGTCGATCTGGTCGCAGATCGAGATGATGCCGTGGCGGATGACTTCCAGGGTGATCGGATCGACGGGGATTGGTCGAGACGTGGCGGGTGCGGACATGCGGTTTAGTTCAGACATTTCATGTTGTGCGACTTTGCGATACTTTCAAGGAACTAAAATGTTGTCAAGCAACCGCGATTTGACGTAAGAGTAATATATGCCCATCACTCTCTTAGCCCAAAGGATAAAGTCGATGCCATGCTTACGCCTGGCGGCGCTGATTGCTGTTTTTCTGGCCGTGCCTGCGTTCGGCGCGCAGGAGCAACGCGCCAAAGCGAGAATTTCCAACGCCGGCTTTACCATCACCGCTCTGCCGCTCTTGGCCGCCAGGGAGTGGGGCGTCTTCGCCGCCAACGGTTTGGACATAGAGATTATCCTTATGCAGTCGTCGGTCGTGCAGGCGGCCCTAAACCGGGGAGGCATCGATTACCAGGCCGGCGTCGGGCCCGCGTCGGTAAATGGAACCTTGAGCGGTTTTCCCACCCGCGCCATCTGGTTTTCTTCCGACCGCATTTCCTACTGGCTGATGGCCAGACCGCAATATAAAACCCTCGACAGCTTAAAAGGCAAGAAAATCGCCGTCAGCGGTTTGGGGGGAACGATTCATGTCGCCCTGAACATGGCGCTTGAAAAGGCCGGCGTGAATCCCAAGGACTTAACTTTGGTTTCAATTCCAGGGCAACAGGTACAGATGCTCTACTCCCTGGACGCGGGATTTGTCGATGGCGCGATGATGTCGCCGCCGGTTACTTTCGGCGCGCAACAAAAAGGATTCAATAAACTCTTGGACGTTGGTTCCATGGTGGACATGCCCGGCGGCGGTTTGACGGCAATGCTGAAAACGGTTCAAGAGCGACCCGCAGTTACCAAGCAGGTGATTCGTTCACTGCAATCCGCCAAAGATGAAATCCGCAAATCGAAGCCAAAGACCCTCGATCTTATCGTCAAGCTGCTCAAGATGGACCGGGAAGCGGCGAGTGAAACCTACGATCAGTTTCTCACCACGTTGAACCCGACGGGAATCCCCAGTCGAATCGGCATGGAAATTCTCGTCAAGGCGGTTCAATCGCAAGGCCGGCACCTCGACAAAAAGGTGGCGTTTTCCGACGTGGCCGATGACCGGCTGGCGACGGAAGTGGCCAAAGAGATGGGGTATAGGATACCGTGAGCCGCCGTGAGCGAGAATCAAGTGAAGTAATTTTGGATTTGGGATCTTGGATTGGGGGAGAAGACGCATGCAAGTAATTTCTTCGAAGCGAGTTCCTGATTCTTGTTCCGGCAATCCAAAATCTAAAAGCGGCCCCGCAGACCAAAATCCAAAATGGCTGGGGCTTTTTGCAATCGTTGTCACATTCGCGATGTGTGGGGCTGCGGCGCAGGCGCAGCAGCCGAAGAAAGTCCCGCGGCTTGGGTATCTATCGTTGGGCAATCCAACTAGTGAGTCCGCCCGTGCCGAGGCAATGCGCTTGGCTCTGCGCGAGCGTGGCTACATAGAAGGACAGAACATCGCCACCGAGTACCGATATGCGGAGGGGAAGCGCGATCGGCTCCCTGACCTTGCGGCCGAGCTGGTGCGTCTCAAGGTTGATATCATCGTGGTATCTGGAGGGGGCAGGGTGATCCAGACGGCCAAGAATGCGACCAGGACGATTCCCATCGTTATGGTGGGCCTTTCGGCCGATCCTGTCGAGACAGGCTTAATTGAAAGCCTTGCTCGTCCCGGCGGCAATGTCACTGGCATTTCAACTCTTTCCAGAGAACTAGGCGGGAAGCGGCTGGAACTGCTCAAAGAAGCCGTTCCCAAACTCGCCCGTGTCGCGGTTCTTTACGATCCGGTCATTCCGTTCTTTGTACGCGATGTAAAAGAGGTTCTCCCAGTCGCGGCGAAAGCGCTGCGGTTGACGCTTCAGCCATTGGAGATACGAGCTGCGGACGATTTTGAGAAGGTATTTGCTGCGCTAAACAAGCGGCGCCCGGATGGACTCTATTTTCCTCCTGGGGGGCCGCTAACGTTTACCAACGAAAAAAGGATCGCTGGCTTCGCGCTAAAGAGCCGATTACCGTCGATGTACGTCAACAGTGCATTTGTAGAGGCCGGCGGGCTCATGTCCTACGGGGCGGATCAAGCGGACAGCTACCGGCGCGTCGCATACTTCGTGGACAGAATTCTGAAAGGAACCAAACCCGCCGATCTGCCGGTGGAGCAGCCGATGAGGTTCGAGTTGGTGGTGAATCTTAAAACGGCGAAACAGATCGGCCTGACGATCGACCCGAATCTGCTGGCACGGGCGACCAAAATTATTCGGTAAGGCGCAAAGGGTGATCCGATGACAATTGCCTGTATTTAGTGATCAGTTGGCCGCAGGCAAGCGGGAGCGAAAACGATGAGCGGAAGTGTTCTTTGGAATGTGTTATAAAGTCACTGTATGAACCATTCGGCCGGACGCAAGAAGATCACGAGCCGCATCATCCGAGCCGGAGACCCCGTTCCCGATGAGCAATATTGGGACAACGCTACGCCCGAAGAGCGGATGAACGCTGTTTGGGAATTGACCCTGCTCTGCCTAGCTTGGCAACCGAACCAAGCCGATGAACCAAGACTTCAGAGATCTATTAGCAGAATTCAACGCCCGACAAGTTGAATTTCTCATGGTCGGCGCTCACGCCTTGGCAGCGCACGGCCATGTCCGCGCAACCCAAGACCTCGACGTTTGGGTGCGTCCTTCCCCAGAAAACGCGAAGCGAGTCATCGAAGCGCTGCGCGCCTTCGGCGCCCCGTTGCATGACCTGACGGAGAAAGACCTTTCAACACCCGGCCTCATTTTCCAGATCGGGGTGGAACCCATACGCATCGATGTCTTGACCGCAATCGACGGTGTCCAGTTCGACGAAGCTTGGGCTGACCGGATGATTTCGAAATTCGCCGATCAGCCGGTCGCCGTGCTCTCCAGAGAACACTTGATTAAGAACAAACTCGCGGCCGCCAGGACGCAAGACCTGGCAGACGTCGAAGCGTTGAAAAGCAAAATCCGAGAACAAACTAAATCCTAGCCAAAAAAAAGCGCCTGTCCCCGTTTCTGGATCGCGATAAATGAAGAGTGAACAGTTGTGGAGAAAAAATGAATAGAAGAACCGCCATCCGGCGACTGGCAACTTTTTTTCTGACTACTGCTTCTCTAGCCCACGCGCAGCAGCCGAAGAAAGTCCCACTGCTAGGGTATCTATCGGTGAGCGACCCAGCTCGTCAGTCCGCCCGTACCGAGGCAATTCGGCTGGCTCTGCGCGAGCGTGGCTACATAGAGGGACAGAACATCGCCACCGAGTACCGATACGCGGAGGGGAAGCTCGATCGGCTCCCTGAGCTTGCGGCAGAGTGGGTGCGTCTCAAGGTTGATATCATCCTGGCAGCATCAGGGGACGTAACGATCCAGGCGGCCAAGAATGCGACCAAGACGATTCCCATCGTTATGACGGGTCTGGGGTCCGATCCTGTCGAAGCCGGCTTCGTTGAAAGCCTTGCTCGTCCCGGCGGCAACGTCACTGGCCTTACACTCCTTGGCAGAGAACTAGGCGGTAAGAGGCTGGAGCTGCTCAAAGAAGCCGTTCCCAAAGTTGCCCGTGTCGCGGTTCTCTACGATTCGAACATTCCGGGCAGTGTACTCGAGGTGAAAGAGGTTCTCCCAGTCGCGGCGCGTGCGCTGAAGTTGACTATTCGGTCTTGGGAGGTACGAGCTGCGGACGATTTCGATAGGGTATTCGCTGCGCTGGGTAAGCAGCGCCCAGATGGACTCTACGTGGCCTCGGGCGTACTAATGACTGCTAACCAAAAACGGACCATCGGCTTTGCGTTAAAGAGCCGGTTACCGTCAGTGTACGGCAGCAGAGCATCTGTAGAGGCTGGTGGGCTCATGTCCTACGGGGCGGACCAAGCGGAGGGCTATCGGCGCGTCGCATATTTCGTGGACAGGATCCTGAAGGGATCCAAGCCCGCCGACCTTCCCGTCGAGCAGCCGATGAGGTTCGAGCTGGTGGTGAATCTCAAGACGGCAAAGCAGATCGGCGTGACCATTGATCCGAATCTGTTGGCGCGGGCGAACAGGCTGATCAGATGACAGAGGTCAGTGATCAGAGGTCAGAAGTCAGAAGTCACAAATAATTTTTCGAGTGCCGTTTGCGGGGTCGCTTTTGGATTTTGGATTAACGAAGAGAAAACTCATGAATGAAAAATCTTGGCTCGAAGCTCTGAATTCTCGTTCCGACAATCGGAAATCCGCAAGCGGCCCCGCAGACCAAAATGTGCGGAGCAATTTGCAATCATATTGACGCTGGCGGGGTGAGCTGCAAGGTTGGCACCTCGGTGTTAGCAAGACTTCCAATGGACTCAATGTTTCTACGAACATTTCCGGGCGGCGAATTGGTGCAGCGCGGCCTGGACGATCTTGCTAAAGGCGAAGAGTCGGAGGCGGCTTTGCTCGTGCAGATTGGCGCACCGCGATTGCGCCGACTGGGTTTCGTGATCGCCGACACGGGCTCGGAACCGGCGGAACATCGTCTCTATGCCCACCTTGCCATCTCGGAGCCGGATTCAGCGCACTCTCGATACAATGCGTTAATCCGCCGGCTCGTGAGCTTCGAACGAGCTTTTGAATGCGCGCAGTAGCCGATACGGTAAAAATTCGCCGCTTCATGAATGCGCTGGCGCAAACGACAACGACGCCGGTGCAGGTTTATTTTACCGGTGGCGCGACCGCGGTGCTCATCGGTTGGCGCGCCAGCACGATCGACGTCGATATCCATCTCATTCCCGATGACGACCGATTGCTACGTGGAATTCCGCGCCTTAAGGACGACTTGCAAATCAACGTTGAGCTCGCTTGTCCGGCACACTTCATTCCGGAACTCCCTGGCTGGAAGGAACGCAGCCCTTTTATCGACCGAGAAGGAACCTTCGGCTTCTTCCATTATGATTTCTATGCCCAGGCGTTAGCGAAGATCGAACGAGGCCATAGCCTGGATATGTCCGATGTCGAGGCGATGTTTCAACGCGGCCTGGTGCAGGCTGTGGCGCTGATGAAACATTTCGAGGCTATCGAGGGGCAAATCTATCGTTATCCCGCGCTCGATGCCCGGGCGTTTCGCTCGGCGGTCGAGAACGCGATTGACAGTCTAAAGAGCTAACCAAAGGTATTTGAAATTCGGAAACGAAGAAGAGATCGGAAAAACCATGTCTCCCGCAAAGACGCAAAGACGCGAAGACGCGAAGTTCAGAGAATTCGGAAGATATTTTTAACTTCGCGCCTTGGCGCCTTGGCGGGATAAATTTTCCTGGAGTCGTTCTGTTCAACATTTCCAAGATAAGTATCTAACAACGACCAGCTCAAGTCATAATCGGCAATCGGGACACGGGAAACTCCATGCACAAAAAAATCACGGTCCTCACTCTTTGCGCCATGCTCCTTGCGCTTTGCTCTTCCGCCACGGCGTAGCAGCCGAAGAAAATCCCTCGGATAGGCTATCTATCAATTTTCGATCCGGCTAGTGAGTCTGCCCGTGCCGAGGCAATTCGGCTGGCTCTGCGCGAGCGTGGCTACATCGAAGGACAGAACACCTCCATCGAGTACCGATATGCGGAGGGGAGGCCCGATCGGGCCCCTGAGCTTGCCGCCGAGCTGGTGCGTCTCAAGGTTGATATCATCGTGGCAGCAGGAGGGGCCCCGGTGGTCCAGGCGGCCAAGAATGCGACCAAGACGATTCCCATCGTTATGGTGGGCCAGGGGTCCGATCCTGTCGAGGCAGGCCTGGTCGAAAGCCTTGCCCGTCCCGGCGGCAACGTCACCGGCATTACAAATCTTACCAGAGAGCTAGGCGGGAAGCGGCTGGAGCTGCTCAAAGAAGCCGTTCCCAAACTTGCCCGTGTCGCGGTTCTCTACGAGCCGGCCAGTCCGCCCGGCGTACGCGAGGTGAAAGAGGTTCTCCCAGTCGCGGCGCGTGCGCTGAAGTTAACTCTTCAACCTTGGGAGATACGAGCTGCGGATGATTTCGATAGAGTTTTTGCCGCGATGGGCAAGCAGCGCCCGGATGGACTCTATGTGCCTGCCGCGGGCCCGCTAATAAATGCTAACGGAAAACGGATCGCAGGCCTTGCGCTAAAGAGCCGGTTACCGTCGATGGGCGGCAGAGAATTTGTCGAGGCCGGCGGGCTCATGTCCTACGGGGCGGACCAAGCAGAGAGCTACCAGCGCGTCGCGTATTTCGTGGACAGGATTCTAAAGGGAACCAAGCCTGCCGACCTGCCCGTGGAGCAGCCGATGAGGTTTGAGTTCATCATCAGTCTAAAGACGGCGAAGCAGATCGGCTTGACGATTCCACAGTGGACGCTGATGAAGGCGACTAAGGTGATTCAGTGACGAGGTCAGTGATCAGAGGTCAGAAGTCAGAAATAAATTTTCGTCTGCGGGGCCGCTCGCCGATCCTTCGGCTTCGCTGCTCACGACAGGTTTTAGGTTGAGGGACGGATAAAAAGTCCGCCTATTGTCAGTGGTGGCTGCATTGATTAGGCCGCGGCGCGTTTTTTGCCCAGTGACTTTAGAAAACCTTTTAGAGTGTGCGAGGCGTTTAGAATTTCTACGCCCAAGACATTTCCTTTATCATCCAGCTCCACGTTAACTCCTGGAGCGACCTCGGTAAATTCCTCCTCGACTCCCTTACGGGTTGCAATATACAACACATCACTTGATAGGTCATATCTAACCAGCGGCCTATTTTTTTTCTCTTTCATGAGGCATCCACCTCCCTGACGCAATCCTATTCGCTTTCTGCCGAGGCTTCAAAGGGTGCACGGTAACCAAGATGACTTCGTCTTTTTTTTCCGAAAAAGCAACCATCATCTCACGAAATCTTCCGCCATAACGGGCTCGGGCCACGGCCACAAGATGGCCCGTTCGGGTATCGTAGAACACTTCTTTTGCGCGTCGGTATATGCTACGCGGTAAACGTTGTGGTATCCTGCGCACACTCAATCGTAGCCGTAGATGATCAGAATAGCGGATTTTTTTTGGCAATTCTATGCACTCCGATAAACCAGGCGGCGATTTGACGCCTACGTTTTTCGGACAGACAGTATCTCTCCGTGGACGTTCATGTCAATTGGAGCTTCGGATTAGAATGTTAGCCGGAGTTCGTTTCAGCTCCCTGACTTGCGCCTTGACCTATAAGCTCGTCATCGGATACGCTCCGCAAATTCCCTCGCCCACGCAGTGCTGATCAGCGGCCGTATGTCCCCGCGCTGGACACTGACAATGATTTGTGGCATTGTTTGCGTGGATGGACAACAGGGTGGTGGTGTGTGGACGGATAATTCCGCACGCAGTGATAGAACGGATCAAGGCGGCAATGCGC
>JAUYJC010000296.1 GCA_030688735.1 Deltaproteobacteria bacterium | reverse complement strand
CTAACTATTAAGTGAGCCGTTTAGGCCGCGCCGTTGCTCGCCGCCTATCCCAAACAGCTCTGCACAACTTGCAAGATTACTTGTTGAACTGTATCGCTCACTTGCGACTCGAAAGTCAAGCCGCGTTTTCTGGCAATTGCTGCCGGCGTGGCGGCCTATCCCACTATTGGCCCGCAGTCTATCCCCGAGGCGGCATCGGGGTCGCATCGTTACCTTTGACATTCAAGTTTTTATTATCGATCGCCGTTACGCATCACACCGAGCGCACGCACGACGTTGAGCACGGTCGAACATCGTGAGGGCCGATTCTAGGCTCATCCCTTGGATCGGTCAGACAAGTCTCTACGGGTTTTAAGAATCTCGCCGCGAATTTTTCCAAGCTTAAGGAATTCTCTCGCCCATCCCAACTGGGTTTTACGCGCGGAAATCATTGGCATGGCATGTGCGTGAGGCGTGCGTATTGCAGAGCATTTAGTATCCGGCGCCAATCCTCATGGCCCCAGGCAAGTTGGCAATTCTTATCGAGTTGAGGTAAAGGTCAGTCGTATGAACATGATCGAGAAGATTTTGGCGCGAGCGAGCGGCCGCAAGGCGGTGGAGCCGGGCGAAGTGGTGGTCGCCAACGTCGATTGCCTGCTCTTGCACGATCTCAGCGGCTATTTGACGGGCAGGGTTTTTGATAGAGAGGTGCGCCGGCCAATGCGCTACCCCGAGCGCGTGGTGATGATCTTCGATCACCATTTCTGCCCGCCGAGCGAAGAAGGAGCGCTGGTCTTGCAGGAGAACCGTGCCTTCGCGCGGCGCCACGGCATCAATCTATTCGACTGCGGCAACGGCAACACGCATCATGTCGCGGTGCGAAATGGTTTCATCCGACCTGGCTCCGTGATCGTCGGCTCGGATAGCCACACGCCGATCCATGGCACCCTCGGCTGCTTTGCCACCGGCCTCGGCAACGATTCCCACGCGGGGACCGTCATGCCCTTCGGCAAAGCCTGGTTCAAAGTCCCCGACACGATTGAGGTTCGGCTCAGCGGCACGCACAAACCGGGAGTCACACCGCGCGACGCGGCGCTCTGGCTCACCGCCCAGATCGGCGAAGGCGGGGCGATCTATAAGTCGCTGGAGTTCTGCGGACCTTATATCGAGCAGCTTGATTTCTGGGACCGCTGGCTCTTCCCCCATATCGTCGTCGACCTCGGCGCCAAGTGCGGCTACATCGAGCCCGACGAAAAAACCCTCGCCTTCGTGCGCACCGTCACAGACAAACCTTTCGAAGCCGTGCGCGGCGATGCGGATCGCAAATTCGAAGCGACCTGGGAATGGGACTTCAGCCCGTTGGAACCGCAATTGGCCTGCCCACCGACGGTGGGAAATGTCAAGACAGTGAGCGAGGTCGCGGGCGCGCCGGTGCAATGGGCGGAACTGGGCGGCCACGGCGGCGGACGACTCGAGGATTTCCGTCTCGCCGCGCAGATTTTAAAAGGACGCCATGTGCATCGCGACAGCCGGTTCAATCTGGTCCCGTCCAGCCGCGCCGTCTTCACCCAAGCCGTGCGCGAGGGCCTAGTCGAGCTGCTGCACGAGTGCGGCGCCACCTGGTTTCCGCCGAGCACGGGATCGAATCAAGCGTATAACATGGGCGCGATGACGGCGGACGAGACGATGATTTCCACCCACGCGCGGAACTTCCCAGGGCGCAACGGCAACCCCGAAGCGAAGATGTATCTCGCTTCCGCTTTGACAGTGGCCGCTTCGGCGGTGGCCGGGAAGATCGCGGACCCGAGACAGTATTTATGAAAACCGTTCAAAACGTTCCAGTCGTTCAAGACGTTCAAGTCGTTTGAAGAACTTGAACTGCTTTTGCTCCGGTGGCTTTAACGGCTTTAACGATTTGAACGGCTTGAACTACTTGAACCGTTTTTAAGGAGGACCCCTTGCAAGCACGCGGCCGCTGTTGGAAGTTCGGCGATAACATCCCGACGGACAGGATCGTCAGAACCGATCTGATTTTTAAACCCTGGCCCGAGATCCTCAAGCATGTTCTGGAGACCTGCAACCCGGAGTTCCCGGCCAACGTAAAGCCCGGGGACATTGTCGTCACCGGAAAACACTTCGGTCAATCCTCGGGCCGCGCCATCGCCGCCAAAGCGATGAAGAATACGCAGATCGGTTGCATCATCGCCGAGGGATTTGCCCGAACTTTCTATCGCAACGGCTTTGAGATCGGCATGCCGATATTGGAATGCCCCGGCATCACGGCCCAGGTGAGCGACGGCGATATCCTGAGCGCCGATATCGAGAGCGGCAAGATCGTCAACGAGACGACCGGTGCCAAGCTTCAGGCCAGCCCCACGCCGCCCTTTCTCCTCGACATGCTGAAGTCCGGCGGGTTGATCGCCATGGCGGAACGCCTCGCCGGCGAGGGGTAAAATTAAATGGATTTTCCGGGTTTACCGATAAAGAGTATTCACCACGGAGACACAGAGATCGCAGAGTTCGGATTATTTTATGATCAAATTTTTTTCTCCGCGACCTCGGCGCCTCTGCGGTGAGCTGGATCGCAATCTGAAGACCCGATTGAGTTGACGAAGGACGGCCATGCGAATTCTAAATAACAGCGAGATCGAGCAGGTCCTCACTCTCGAGGACTGCATGGAAGTTTTGGAGGTCGCCTACAAAGAGCACGCCCTCGGAAAAGGCGGAAACCGCCCGCGCAACCACACCATGTTTCCGGTGGAAGACAAACGCTATCCCGGCTTTCATTACAGATTCAAGTCGCAAGAAGGCGGCAATCTTTCTTCCGGAGTCTGGGCCCTGCGCATCACCTCCGACATGGCGGGGGTGGAAACCCTCGCCGACGGCACCAAGCGGCGCCGGCTGATCCCGGCGGCGCGCGGCAACACCTATGTCGGTCTCATCACGCTTTACAGTATGGAAACCCTCGAACCGCTGGCGGTGCTGCACGACAGTTACATCCAGAAACTCAGGGTCGGCGCCACCTCTGCGATGGGCATCCGCGAACTCGCCAATCCCGGCGCACGGGTGTCGGGACTTTTCGGCTCGGGCTGGCAGGCCGAGGCGCACCTTCGCTATCTCGTGATGGTGCAGCCGAAAATCGAGGAAGTGCGCGTCTATAGCCCGACACCGGCGCACCGCAAATCGTTCGCCAATGAATGGAGCGATAAGCTGGGCAAGCGGATCATCGCGGTGGACCATCCCAAAGATGCAGTCCAGGGTTGTCAAATCGTGACCTGCGCGACGGCGACCATGGAGCCCTGCTTTGACGGCAATTGGCTGGAGCCGGGAACCCATGTGACCGCGATCACTTCTCCCGACCGCACCACTTACCGGTGCGAGTTGGACGAGACGACTTTCGATCGGGCGGATATCCTCATCGCGCTTTCAAAAGAACAGATCGAGTACGACCGCCAGGTCGATATCATGGGGCCGGTGAAGCGAGGAGTGAAGACCTGGGAGCAGATCGGCGAGCTGGGCGACCTCTTGATCGGCCGTTTTCCCGGACGCAGCAGCAAAGACCAGATCACGCTCTTCGCCAACAATACGGGAATGGGAATTCAGTTCGCCGCGGTCGGCGCACGCACCCTGGCGCTGGCAGAAGCGAAAGGATTGGGGCGAGAGGTACCAACCGAATGGTTTGTCGAGGAGACCACGCCATGACGGAAAAAATCGGCGGTAAAGTCATCAAGTTCGGCAACAATGTCAACACCGATGTCATTATTCCGGGCCGCTACCTGGTCAGCATCGATCCGCAGGAACTCGCCAAGCACGCCTTCGAGCCGCTGGGACCTGAGGTGCAGAAGCGCCTGTGGGCTTCGCAGGTCGTGGTCGGCGGCAGCAATTTCGGCTGCGGCAGCGCCCGCGAGCAGGCGGCCAGCAGCCTGATCGGCGCTGGCATCAAGGCCGTGATCGCAAAATCGTTCTCCAGAGTTTTTTTTCGCAACTGCATCAATACCGGCCTGCCGGCGGTCGAATGTCCCGAAGCCGCGGAAGCCGCTTTAGACGGCGGTGAACTCTGGCTCGATTTAGACGCAGGAATTGCCGACGTTCAAGGAAAAAATTTTAGCTTCGCCGCCTTTCCTGAAAGTCTCAAGCAGCTTCTCGACGCCGGCGGTCTGATTCCTTACATCGCCAAGTACGTGTTGCCGCAGCAGCGGGCGGCAAAAGGATAAATCGTTATGGGAAAGACCTTCGCAGAAAAAGTGCTCGCCAGAGCGGCCGGAGCGACGGAAGCGGTTCCGGGCCAGGTGCTCGACGTTTATCCCGATCTCTACATGAGCCCCAACGCGAGTTGGCGCTGCATCCGCACCATGGAGAAGCTCGGCACCGATCAAATCTACGACGTCGACCGCATCGCCATGGTCATGGATCACCTCGCGCCCGCATATACGGCCAAGACCGCCGACGACCAGCGCATCTGCCGCGAGTACGCGGCGCTCAGGGGAATCAAAAAATTCTACGACGTCGACGCCGGCATCGCCCATATCGTGCTAACGGAAGAAGGCCACATCCGGCCGGGCATGGTGGTGATCGGCAGCGACTCGCACACGACGATCTACGGCGCGCTCGGCGCCTTCGGCACCGGCGTCGGCTTCAGCGAGCTGACCGCCGCCTGGGTCACCGGCAAGATCTGGATGAAAGTGCCGCAGTCCTTGAAGGTCGTCATCGAAGGCCCACTGGCGCGCGGCTCAAGCTCGAAAGACGTCATGCTCAAGCTGATCGGCGAGTTGGGCGCCGACGGCGCGACCTATATGTCGGTTGAATTTCACGGCAGCTACATCGAAGGACTCTCCGTCTCCGATCGGATGACGCTCTGCAATCTCGCCATGGAGCTGGGCGCCAAGAACGGCTTCGTGCGCCCGGATGAAGTCACCCGAAGCTACCTTTCCGGACGCGGCGTGGCGTCCGACCAATATGCAGAGCTTCATCCCGACCCCGACGCCGTCTACGTGAAGAGCGTGACGCTCGACGGTCGCAGTTTAGCACCGCAGATCGCCTGCCCTCACACGGTCGACAACGTCAAGCCCATCGAGCAAGTCGCCGGCACCAAGGTAAATCAAGTATTCATCGGCTCATGCGCTAACGCCAAGTACGAAGACCTGGTGGAAGCGGCGCAGATCCTCAAGGGCCGCAAGATCGCCAGCGGCGTAAGACTGATCGTGAGCCCGGCCTCCAAAGAAATCGTCGCGCGCATCGTCAAGGACGGGACCTTTTCGATCTTGCTCGAAGCCGGCGCGCTCATCACCAACCCGGGCTGCAGCGCCTGCGCCGGTGACGGCGGCGCCATGGCCGACGGCGAGGTCACGCTGTCAACGGCGAACCGCAACTTCCAGGGACGCATGGGAAGCTACAAGGCGGAGATTTACCTCGGCAGCCCCGCGGTGGCCGCCGCCACCGCC
>JAUYJC010000596.1 GCA_030688735.1 Deltaproteobacteria bacterium | reverse complement strand
GTCAAAGATCGGTTCCTGACGGTCGCCACGAGAGGTCACATGATAGAGAGCGCCGGGGTATTCGATTCGTAAGGGGCGGGCCATAAAGGGAACCTACAACAGCTGCCCGAATAATACAATGCTAGACCTGACCCCAATGGTGACCCCTTTGCGTTCTCCCAGGTCAAGCAAAGCGTCCTTGACACTAATATGGGCGTAGGGTTTTTAAGCCTGGTATTGCCCTGAAGTGCTTCGTATTGAGGGTGTGAACTTGGCAATTCAAACGGTGAGCGGCGGCGGCAACAAAGCAGTCGAGGAACCCGATACCGCGGGCAAGATGGTAGGCGCGATACCACTCTAACGCCAGGATAGAATCGCCGCTCTCAACCTGTACGATATCCACGGTTGCAAGACTTCTCAGCATGGCGCGCTGCTCACGCAGGTTCCGACATCCCGCAAGAAGCTCAAATACAGAGATGACCGAGCAGGTCATCCTCGACCGTGCCTCGGTGCGCTGCCAGAAATCGAGCGCGCGAGCGTCTCTTCTCGCAACATCTATAAGGACGTCGGTGTCAACGAAGCTGCTAGGTCCGGTCGCCACGGCTCTCCAATCTTTGCCTCAACGACCTTGCGTAGGATCGCCCGTTGCCGATATCCGTTCGTCCTTCCCACATTCCGCAGAAGGGAGTTTTGAGAAGGCTTTTTCGTCCTCTGCGCTCCGACCTCGCTCCATCCTTCCCAACCTCGGCATGTTCGGCGAGCGCACCGACGACATCGCGCACGATCCGCAGCCGGGTTTTCGGCACCGACTTCAGAGTTTCAAAGATCTCATTTAGATATCCTGCGTCACGGCCTACTTTTGCCGGTTTCATGGGTCGACCTCCATGCTCATTGAAGGTAAAATATCACATCCAGCCATTCGGGGACAGTCAAACGAAAGGCGCGGTCTAACGCCGATCGAACAGCGCAAGACTTCGGAAACCGTGAATCCGGAGTCATCTAAGACTCACCTAACTCCACTCACTGACCACCGCATAGCGACGGCTGGTCAACTAAACACCAAACAGCTCTCGCACATTCTGGGTCGTCACGCGCGCGACTTCTTCCAAGCTCACGCACTTAATCTTGGCGATAGTTTCCCCGACGTAGCGAACGTACGCGGGCTCGTTCCGCCTCCCGCGATGAGGCACCGGGGTCAGGTAGGGCGAATCGGTCTCGACGAAGATTCTTTCCAGCGGCAACCTGCGGACAACTTCGCGCAGGGGTTCGGCGTTCTTGAATGTGATGATGCCGGTGAAAGAAATGTAGAAGCCCAATTCCAGGTAGGCGCAAGCAGCTTCATAATTACCGGTGAAACAGTGGATCACGCCGCGCAATGTTCCTCCGCCTTCGGTCCGTAACAAGTCGGCTACGTCCTGCGCGGCGTCCCGCTCATGGACGACTATTGGCAGTCCGGTTTCCTGCGCCAGGTGAATGAACTCGGCGAACACGCGGCGCTGAACCTCGCGCGGCGAGTGATCGTAGTAGTAGTCGAGTCCGGTTTCGCCAACGGCGATGACTTTGGGGTCGGCGGCGAGTTCTTTTAGTTTTTTAAGTTCATCCGTGCCGACATCCTTGGCGTCGTGCGGGTGCATGCCGACCGTCGCGTAGATATCGGGAAAAGTTTTCGCCAGCGAAATCGCCTCGGTATTGCTGGACATGTCGCCGGCGCCGCCGACGGCGATGATCTTTTCCACACCCGCCTCGCGCGCGCGCGCGATCACTGCCTCCACTTCGCCGGCGTATTCCTTGCCCTGGATATGGGCGTGGCTGTCGATCAACATGAGCTGAGAAAAAAACTCTACTTTTTGGCGTCGGTCTCGATGCGCGGGAAGAGAACCTTCGGAGCTTTGATCTTATGGCCAGCAGCGAAGCCTTGCCCCCAAGGCGCCTGCAACGCCGATTCGTTCACGTCGAGCAGCGTTCGCAGCTCGTTTGCGGTGTCCGGCATAAACGGCGCGAGCAGACGCGAAAGCGTCCTGACTACTTCAAGTAAGTGGTGCAGAATCGCTCCGACCCGCGATAGTTTCGCGGGGTCTTTAACCATCGTAAACGGGGCGGTTTGGACGATGTAGCGATTGGCGTGATCGAGAGCCGACCAGAGCGCTTCAAGCGCCCGGTGAAATTGCAGCTCGGCCATAAAGCTCTTAAGTTCTTCTTCGGCGCGCGCGAATTTGTCGCGCAGCTCGTTGTCTTCCGCGGCCCAGTCGGCGCTTAACGACTGTACGATCCCGGCGAAATATTTTTGCTGCATGGCTAGAACGCGGCTCACCAGGTTTCCCAGATTGTTGGCCAGATCGGCATTGATTCGCGTGACCAACGCCTCTTCGGAAAACTTGGCGTCCTGGCCGAAAGCCATTTCACGCAGAAGAAAATAGCGGAAGGCATCCATGCCAAAACGCTCTTTCATCTCCAGCGGGCGGATCACGTTGCCCAAGCTCTTGGACATCTTGCCGGAATCCATCACCCAGTAGCCGTGGACGTTGAGGTGATCGAAGAGCGGCAAACCGGCCGCCATCAGCATCGTCGGCCAGTAAATCGCGTGGGTTTTGAGAATGTCTTTGGCGATCAGATGATTCGCCTTCGGCCAGAAGATTTGCAAGGAGTTGCCGCCGCGCCGGTCCAGCGCGCTGACGTAATTGAGCAGCGCATCGAACCAAACATAAGTGACGTAGTTCGCATCGAAGGGCAGCGGGATGCCCCATTGCAGACGGCTCTTCGGCCGCGAGATGCAAAGATCCTCCAGCGGCTCGCGCAGAAAGGCCAGCACCTCGGCGCGGTAACGGTCGGGCCGAATGAAATCAGGCCGCGAATGAATCGTTTCGATCAGCCGGTCTTGATACTTGCTCATGCGAAAAAAATAGTTCTTCTCGCTGATGTAGTCCGGCGCCTTTTGGTGATCCGGACATTTGCCGTCGACCAGCTCCTTTTCGGTGTAGAACCGCTCGCAACCGTAGCAGTAATGACCGCCGTACTCGCCGAAATAGACATCGCCGTTGTCGTAGATTTTCTGCAAGATCCGCCCGACAAACTCCTGATGATGCGGGTCGGTGGTGCGAATGAAATAATCATAAGCGATGCCGCAACGATCCCAAGTAGAGCGAAACAGGCCGCTGACGCGATCGACGTAGGACTTGGGATCGACACCGCCCGCCTCCGCGGCCTGGACGATCTTGTCCCCATGTTCATCCGTGCCGGTCAGAAAGAAGGCTTCATAGCCGAGCGACCGATAGTAGCGC
This sequence comes from Deltaproteobacteria bacterium, assembly GCA_030688735.1. GTDB lineage: Bacteria > Desulfobacterota > Binatia > UBA9968 > UBA9968 > JACPFE01. The sequence continues at coordinate 4,244 of JAUYJC010000596.1, read as the reverse complement.
GTCAAGGTGTCCGCCACGACCGTCGTGTAGGTGTGCCCGAGGTGCGGTTCGGCGTTGACGTAGTAGATCGGCGTCGTAAAATAAATCCGCTCCATCAACGGCCTCCCACCACGCCGAACAAGAATCGCTCGATCACCATACGGCGATTTAGATTGCGTTGAATCCGTCCGGCGGCCCGGGCCGTTTGCGCGAATGACGCCAGCATCTGTTCAAAGTTACCCTTGGCGGATTGGGACTCAATTTCCGTAAGCATGTCCACGTTAACCATTTCATCAGAATTCTCGGTTGCCGCGTAAATCAGCAGGTCACGATACCAAGTCTCGGCCCATTCGAGAAAACCCAGACATTCTTCCTTATCGCTCGCGATAGCTTCGGCGGCCGCGATGGCGCCGCGGTAGTCGCCGGCGCTCAATGACAACAACAATGCGGCCCAACTCCGTCGCTTTTCCAGCAGCTCATCCTTGTCGAATTTGATCGCGGCGCCGAGGCTGCCCATGCTCAAGGCCGCTCTTAGACTTGCGTCATCTTGGTTCATTCCTTCCTTGCTCATCAAGTACCGCGCAACCTCGTCGCGGGCCAGGGGTCCGAAAGAAACACGCAGGCAGCGCGAGCGCAGGGTCGGCAGAAGAGCCCCGGCGTTCGGTGCAATTAAAACGATCAATGAATTCTGCGGCGGTTCTTCGAGGGTCTTGAGCAGCGCATTTTGCGACGATGCATTCAATAAAGTCGCCGGATCGATAATCGCGATTTTCCGCTTGCCCGAAAACGAACGGAAATTGAGTTCCTTCTCGAGCTCGCGAACCTGCTTGATGCTAATTTCCTTCTTGTCCTCGAGGGTCTGGACCAGCCGAACATCAGGGTGATTTCTTGCCTGAATGCGTGCGCAATCCGGGCAGCGGTCACAAAAATCGTTTTCCGTTTCCCGGCAGTGGATCGCCTTGGCCAAGGCGAGGGCCACCGTGCGCTTCCCGCTTCCCTCCGGGCCGACGAACAGATAGGCGTGATGCAGCCGCCCGTTGCCTAATGCCAGGCGCAGGATTTCCAATGGTCGCTGGTGACCGATAATTTCAGCAAATCCCATTTAGCCCATCTCCCGGTCGATGACGTTTTGAATCTCCCGCGACACCTGCTCCACGGAGCGCGAGGCGTCGATGATGCGGAATCGCTCAGGCTCCGCGCGAGCCATCGCAAGAAACCCGGCGCGAACTTTTTCGTGAAACTCCACCTTTTCGCGCTCGAACCTATCTTCGCGGCCGCGCGCTGAGTCGGTGTTCAACTGACGTTGAGCGGTTCGTGACAGGCCCAGCTCCACAGGGCAGTCGAGTAGCAGAGTCAAATCTGGCTTCACGCCGCGATTGGCGAACTCATTTAATTGCCGCAAAAGATCGAGATCGATACCCCGGCCGTAACCTTGGTAGGCCAGCGTGGAATCCGTATAGCGGTCACATAGCACGATCTTGCCTTCGTCGATGGCGGGTAGAATCACTTCCTGGACATGTTGCGCCCGGTCGGCCAGGTAGAGGAACAGTTCGGTTGGCGACGCGATCGGTTGTTTGCCCACTTCGAGCAGAACTTGCCGGATCAGTTTCCCTAGAGAAGTCCCGCCGGGCTCGCGGGTGCTTATACAAGAGCGCCCTTTGTCTCGGAGATGATTTTCAAGCGCCTTGAGCTGGGTGGTTTTGCCTGTTCCGTCACCGCCCTCAAAGGTAATGAACCTAATCATTTATACAGGAGAATGACACGAACAGGACCGATGAAGCAACGCGCGGAAAGAGCCGTTCTAACTGGCGCGGCCGCCGTTGTGAAGTAGGTGGTGAAACGATTGGATTACGACTTGCCCTCACCCAAAAGCAGATTGATGCCGTTGACGAGCTGCGTGCTGGTAAATGGCTTGGTGATATAATAGTCGGCGCCGAGCTTATAACCTCCCAAGACATCCTCGTATTGAACCTTGGCGGTAAGTAAGATCACCGGAATCGTCGCGGTCTCCGACACCGCTTTCAGCCGGCTCAGAACTTCCAGGCCATCCATCTCCGGCATCATGATATCCAGAATAATCAGATCAGGCTTTTGGCCTTTGAGCATGTTCAGCAGTTCGGCACCGCCCGAAGCACTCGATACGCTGTATCCCTTGCCTTCCAAAATGGTCTTGACGATGGTGATGATATCAGGGTTGTCGTCAACCACCATGATGGTCTTATTCATGTTCATGCTCGCTCCCTCACGCACCTCAGCCGTGGTTCAGTCGGCGGTCCGCTAGCCAATTGCTCGGCTAGAAAGCTAAATTCTCGGCAAGCTCACTCGGGTCTAGGCCGTCTCAATTAGTTACGCACGCAATCGACACCCGACTCGATATCGTCGAATCTAACATCTTAGCCGACTAATGTAAAATTGCAGGCGTCGCATCTCGAATGGGCTAAAAGGTCACGGCACGCCAATAGTCCTGTGTTAAATTGGACGGTAGGAAGCCGTACGCGTTGTTCAATGCCGAAGTTGGAATTAAGGCGGTGATCCGGCCCAAGGCGATACGGCTAAAAAGTAGCCGCATGCTCCCCTGAATATCGAAAATGGCCGTTGCGCTCCCCGGCGTGCCGGTTTCATTAATCATCACAGCGCCGTAAATATCCTTCGTCTCCGATCCGAGAATCGTAAAGCCCACATTGCTGCCCGTGACGATGATGAGACCCTCCCAGCGAAACGGGCCGCCGGCGATCAATTCAGCGTTTTTTACCACAAGTACGCCGGCACCGGAAACGTTTCCGCCAAGCCGGACGGTATCGCCCGCGCCAGGGAGCCCCTCGATGCAGCGGAGCTGGGGAAGCGATGGAGTTCCCCACTGTTGGCTTTCCACAGACAAGGTTCCATCGGCCGGCACGACCAGCGGGACCGCCTGCGCCGAGCTGCAAAGGTCATCGGCGAATTGGGTCACGGCGGAGCCCGGAATATGACTGCTTTTAGTAATGTCAGGGGTCGCTCCCCCAGCCCCAACTATATTGGACTGCTGGCTCGCGTCCAATCCCGCCACGAGGGCATTGCGCAGCGTGTCACTGGAAACGGTAATGGCCGGGCGAGATCGGGTTCCGGCGACCGGAGCCGCCGTCACCGGATCATGATCGGCCCCGGAGATAAGAAACGAATTGCCGCTAAATCCGACGCGGGTCGCGCTGCCACGAAGCCCGACCGCGCCGTCTGCGAGATCATAGGTCTTGGTCAATTGAGCTTGGAGCTGGTGCGTCGACGTGCCGACCCTGCCCGTTGATCGAACCACGATCTTCGCCGAAAGCAAGGTGACCGCCGTCGAGGATGGAAACGCAACAGAAAACGCACCGGAAGAAAAACTCTCGGCACGGTTTGCAAGCATCGGCGGATGGCTTGACGTCACACTGATCTCACGCTTGCTCCACTCGATCCCCGCCTCGGCGAGGTAGAAAGCGTCAGTGCTCAAACGCAAATTGCCGGAGATCTTATAATCGTTGGTCTGCATGATGCGCGAGCCGACTCCGACCGTGATCAAGAGGGAGAGAACCAGCAGCGACGTGAATAAGATCATTCCCCGTTGCCCGTTCAATCCTTCGACTCGAGCCCCGGCCTTGGCCGGGGGCATTCGCTCAGGATTTCGCCCTACTGGCGTAGTGGAATGTGCCACGGGCTTGCCCGTGGGGCTCCACCGTTTTCGAAAATCTCCCATGGATTCCTCGCTCAATTACGAAACTCCACGCTGGTGGACAGCGTCGAACGAATGTTTCCACCTCGCGCCGGGTCCGGGTCTTTCAACTGCACCGCAAATGCAACCCGCACCCGCTTGATTGTCTGCGGCGGAGGTGTGTCGCCAAGCTCCGTTCCGGCGCTGTCGTAATAACGAAAGAGTTTGCCGTCGGTCACCGTCGCCACATTGGCGATCAGACAATCGCCGTTGCGCCGCATGATCTTGCTGCCCGAGCAAGTCGAAGTTGGCCCGGTGAGTTCATAGCGGATGCTCTCTCGAGGTTCCACATCGTTACAGTTGCCGGTGCCGTTCAAATCCCTCTGGACATGAATCATGGTCGCGGTGGCCGCGTAGACGCGATTGCAGATGGAATCGGCATCGCCGTCGGGATCGTCGGTGCCGCTTTCAGGCGGCGCCGTGCCGGTGCCCCAGGAACCGGCGTTTCTCAGATCCTGTACGATAATATCCAGCGCACCACGCGCATCTTCCAACGTCGCGGTCTTGGCCTCTTGAGAGAGGTGATGGAACAACTCCGAGC
>JAUYJC010000577.1 GCA_030688735.1 Deltaproteobacteria bacterium | reverse complement strand
TATCAGAAGCCCGATCTCATCTCGATATTGCTGGAGGAGCCGGTAGCCCTCTGCGGCGTCGGCGGCACAGAGAATCCGAAACTTGTTCTCGAAAGCTCGGGTAAAGTACTTGAGCGACATTTCCTCGTCATCTACATAAAGGATCGTGCACTTCCGATAATCGTAAAAATCTTCCATAGTCTCTCCTCAAGCAGCCATGGGGCTTATTGGCCTCTGTGGAAAGTACAATGTAAATTCGCAGTAAGTACCTGGTTCGCTCTGCACGTGGATACGACCGCCGTGCTGTTTCATTATACGGTAGCAGATACTCAGCCCGAGTCCCATACCCTCTCCGACGTCTTTGGTGGTGAAAAATGGATCGAAAATCTTGTAAAGGTGTTCAGAAGGGATCCCTTCCCCATTGTCTCGCACTATAACGATGCTCTCACCGTTTTCCTCGGCACTTCGAATCCAGATGGTCGCTGCACTGTCAGAGAAATACTTCTTTTCTAGGGCCTGCAGGGCGTTTTGCAGCAGGTTCACCAAGACTTGGATTGCCTGGTTGCGGTTGCCCCAGATTGTCTGGTGATCGGGGATTTCCTTTTCAATTCTCACCTTGTTCTGCCACTCGTTACTCAGTAAGCGCAACGCGGAGTTGACCACTTCCACGATAGAAACCTTCTCGATTTGGGTTACATTGGGCTGACTGAAGGTACGGAGATCGGATACGATGCTGCTGATTCGATCCATACCGTATTCCAGATCTCGGAGGACCTCGCGCAACTCGGCCTTTTCTTCTCCGCCTGATGATTCGATCATTCTCCGCAACACGTAAAGCCCGGTCTTGGCAAAATTCAGCGGATTATTAATCTCGTGAATAATGCCGGCGCTCATCCGCCCCAATGACGCCAATTTTTCTGAGTGAACCAATTGCACCTCGGCCTCTTTCAATTGCTCGATTGTGGCTCCGAGGATTTGATTCTGACGGGACAGTTCCTGCTGCAAATAGTGTGTATCGATAAGGTTCTTCATTCGGACCCTGAGTTCCGTCATCGAAAATGGCTTGGTGATGAAGTCGTTCGCGCCCGCCGATAGTGCCGTGAGCTTGGTTCCCTCATCCGCCCAGGCGGTAAGAAGAAGGATTGGGATCGTGCGGGTAGAGGTCCGTTCTCTCAGCTCACGGCAAACTTCGAGCCCGCTCTTTTCGGGCATCATCAAATCGCATACGATCACGTCTGGCAAAAATTGGCTAGCCTTTTCAACAGCTTGCTGGCCGTCTACTGCCTCAATCACTTGGAAGCCAACACCCAGCTGAGATCTTAAATATTTAAGCATGTCCGGCTCGTCATCGGCAATGAGAATCCGTGGTTGTCCGTTGCGGATCGAACTCTCCACGGGTCGAATGGCTTCTCTTAGCGATGTGATTGAGGGATGAAGCTCGGCCTCCCGGTTGAGATTTTTGAGCCATGTGTCCGCGCCTTCGTCTGTTTTCGTTGTTCCTGCAGGTGAGTCGGCGGCGGTGGAGTTATCGACCGATTCCAATATGTTGGCAGACCGACGCTCCAAGTAAGGCAGACGAACTGTGAACCGTGTGCCCTTTGCGAACTCGCTGGTTACTGCCACCTTCCCACCTTGGATTTCCACAAGTTCTTTCACTAATGCCAGCCCGATCCCCACACCTCCATATTTTCTTTGCGACGAGGTGTCGGCTTGCCAGAAGCGGTCGAAGATAAACGGTAGCTGTTCCTCGCTAATGCCCGCGCCAGTGTCAATAACTTGCAGTATCAATTCGCCATCTTGGCACGCCGCCTTAACTTGGATCTTTCCGCCCGCGGGCGTGAACTTAAGCGCGTTGAAAAGTAGATTGAGTAAAATTCTTTCTAACTTGTCGCCGTCGGTAAGAACGGCACCGATGGTCTGATCGGAGATCACTTCTAGTCGTATGCCTCGGTCCTCGGCGGTTTTTTTTACTGCATTAACTAGACCACGCAAGAAGCGCTCGATGACTATTGGCTCTCGTTTTACCTCCATCTTCCCGGATTCCAGCCGAACCAGGTCCAATAGGTCATTGATCAGTTTAAGAAGTCGCATGCCATTGCTCTGCATAATGAGAAGGTGCTGCCGCATCTCGGGTTGCGATGCGGAGCCACCCTCGTGAATCAGCGTTTGCAAAGGCGCCAATACGAGAGTTAGAGGCGTCCGCAGCTCATGACTGATGTTAGCGAAAAACTGGCTTTTGATTCGGTCCAGCTCCACAAGCTTTTGATTGGTCTCTTCGAGTTTTTGTCTGTTTTGGCTCAGCTCGAAGCGTAGGGCAAACTCTCGAAAATGAAGCTGGTTGTAAAGATAGGTGCCGGTCACAACAATGATGCCGGCTAGGACTAAAAAGTAGACGTTGTTGAAGAATATTCCCGATTCCCTGGGGATATTCCAGGGTAAGCAAGCGATGAGATAAGAGAGGAAAACCAAGCCTATTGCGATCAAGGACTCGCCCGTGCTCCAATGCACGATTGCATTAACCGCCAGGAGTATCAGAATCAATCCGGCATAGTATGGCGATGCTGGTCCTTCGGTCGCGAAAATCATCCAGGAGATAAAGAAAGCCGGCAGGATTGCTACGGGGATTCCAAGAAAACGGTAGTAGCGGATGCCGAACGAAGTTTTGTGCAAAGCCCACAACGCGGCTCCTAATACAGAACAAAGCAGTCGTAATTGCAAAAAATTAGCCACATGCTCGGGATAAACGAAAAGATCCAACACGACTCCTGCTGGCATGAGAACAATAACTAGAGCGGAGGCGGCCTTTCCGCTTCTAATGCGCTCCTGGCGTTCGTTGGCGACAAACGCCTGCTTGAATTCCGCTTCTAGCCAGACGGGGCCGTTAGCCTTCATGCGGTTTTCTGACCTCCAGATAAATATTCACTCCGGTCTCGTCAGATTTGATGGAGGCGCTTCCTCGAGGAGCCCGGTCCGGGATCAATGCCCGCAGCTGCATCGGATTTCGGTAGATCAAATGCCATTCCAGAAGGTACTCCATCCCGTTCCGTGAGGGGTTCGAGGCATCCACGTTCGTGGCGACGAGTAGCCCGCCAGGTTCCAGCATGTCGTAAAAGATGTCCATGAGCCGTTTGCAGATCCGGTCCGAGAGATAGTCAAAAATGCCGGCGCAATAAACCAAATCATACCTCTGCTGATGCGCACCAACCTTGGTCTCGTCTCTCAGGACTTGGTGGACAGACCTCTTGACTAGTTCTATCTCTGTCCCGCGTCTGAATTTGCTTTTGAGATCTTCGAGAACTTTTCTGGTGTGTTGAAGTGTCTCGTCGTTAAAGTCGAGCAAGACAAAACTCGTGTGATTGCACACCTCATCCTGAATAAGAAACTCCTGGACTTCTCCAGCCGGTCCACATCCGAGATTGAAAATCCTGGCGGTTCGTCCGTTGTGCGTCACCCGCCGGCTCTCTTTGGCGATAAGTTTGGTTATATAACTGATGCGGTTTCGGTGCGCCTCCGCCGGGCGTTGGCTTAAAAACCATGAATTGACGATCTTGGAAAAGAGAGAACTCCCTTCCAGGGGATCTCTAAGGATCATATTCACCATTTCGTAATCACCGGCATAACCCAAGGGTTTTTGGTAAGTTCGAAAAGCGAAAGGAGAGCATAATAGCTGAGAATGCAGCTGTCGCTTGGCGTAAGTCCTGTGAAGCGGCCGGAGATCAACGGGCACCTCGTCGGCGGCATCTTCAAACCTTGCAAAGAGGGAGTCGATGGTGGGTAGGATAGTCGGAGCCAATTCGTGACTAACTTCGAGTTCGGTTTTTAGCCGATCGCCGGATGGCGAGGAACGAATTCCTAACTCCACTTGCTCCAGCCAGCGCTTGAGATCCATAAAGTAGTTCTGCATGTCAGCCAGTACGATCTTGTACTGGGGCAGAATGAAATGAATCCTTTCCCATTCCTTGAAAAAATTCGTGAAATCCGCCCGCAGCTTTTGCGGTTGAGTGACCAGGGCGAAAAGATCAACGTCGAGCCAGCCCTCGTCAAGGGTCGCTTCACAAACCAGCATGGTGCCGGTGTTGACAAGATTGCTGACTGTCGCGCGCCCCGAATAGATCAATTGCTCATTAACGATAATGCTGAATTCCTTTAGAACCTCGGAGAGCTGGAGGATGCTGTAAGGATTATAGACCTCAAAGGCCGTCACGTGGCGCGTGATGCGAAGAGGAGTGGCTCGGACTTCGTAGCCCTGGCTCGTGCGACAGACGATGATGCTGTCCCTTTCTGGCGCGAGCGCTTTATTGTGACTTTTCATGACCTTTCATAGAACAGATGGCCAGGATCGCTTCGCAGGGCTAAGTTGCTAGTTATTAGATTACCAAGATAGTTTCCCGTCCACAGCAACGCTCCGCGTATGGGCCATAGCACCCTTAATACCAGGACATGTTTAAAATTGAAAATGGTTAATCCGAGCGTTCCGAGGGCGCGCAGAAACGGTGGGGATACGGAACTGACCTCCGAGGAGCGGGCCTCCGAGCGAGCGCTCGGCGCGGCCTTAGCGAGCGATCCGAACGGGGTCGGAGAGCTAGCGACGCGGGGTGTTGGGCGTCTGTGTAGGAGTGGCAGCGGCAAAGAGCCCTCGCCTCGCCCTTGAGCTTCTCCAGTGCAATCATTCCGCAACTTTATTTGCGCGAAGGGTGCGGGGAAAGAGAGGGAGGCTAGCAAAGTGGCCGAACGGCTGAAACTCTCGCCGAGAACTATCGCCAACAAGATGGCGGCGGGCGTCTTTCGCCGGGGTGTGCATTACTAAAACTTTAAGCCCCACCCTTTGGGTGGGGAACCTTGTACTGGGATTCCAAGGGGGCGTGTAGCATCCCCTTGGTCAAGGGCGGGGTTAATGCCCCGCCCGCGAAGACGAGCGAAGCGAGTTTACTTCTCGCCGGCTGGACTTGGGCCGCGGTTTAAGTGGTCCGCCGTGGTTGCGTGGTTGGAGCAGAGCCAAGAGCCGCCGAGCGAACGGGATGACGATTCAATCCCGACGGCGCGGGGGTACAAACTTAGAACGTCTTATGCTGAATAGAGAGTTACTGAGGTTAGAACTGTTTTTCTAAGCCGGCTTGCTTCAGGATCGCGTTGGCGGTGTGGCGCGACAAGATTTTGCCGTCGACGGTGACATGCCGCTTGGCGAGTGGGCTGTACCAAATCTCATGGTCGCCTTTGCCGTTGCGAACCCAGTAACAGCCGTGGGCTTTGAGGATTTTCTTTACGTCGGGGGAAAAGTCACCCATCAGTCCCGAAGCGAAATCATCGCTTCCCGATGGGCGATCAGGTTCAACGGAATCTCGCGGACTTCCGCGTCGAGAGTGCCGTTGGCTTCGAGCAGTTCGGGAACCATGATTGCAAGTTTTCGCTGGACCGCTTCGACGGTCTCGGCCTCGGTTACAAGGCCAGGTAGATCGTCGCTAGTGGCCACCCAAACCTTGGCCTCTGCGTCCCATTCGGCTTTGACTTCGATTCGGTGCATGATCAAAAGCCTATGCGATCAGTCGGCGCCTGTCAAATGCGGCTTATGGACGAAACAGCCGGCCTAAATTGCCGCAAAAAGAGCCCGACCCCTTCACCGAGCAGGAACGCGACGCCATACTGGCTTATTACCGCAGCAATCGCCCGCGGTGGGCTTATGCCTTCGTCTTTTTCTGCTTCTACACCGGGACGCGACCAAACGAGGCGGTAGCGCTCAAGTGGGGCAGCGTCGATTTACTCGGTGGCAAAGCGACGATTTCGCTTTCCCGGCATCTTGGCGAAGAGAACGCGACCAAGACGCGGGCCAGTCGTAGGACAATAACGCTCCTGCCAAACGTGGTGGAGCTTTTAAGAAGCATTCTCCCGCTGCGCGTAGAGCTTAACAGCTACGTTTTAACCGATGGTCAAGGCCAACCCATAGGCCAGGGGGATTTGGCCGAGCATTTCAAGGTGTGCTGCGCGTCTTGGAGATCCGGCATCGGCCATTCTACAACATCCGTCACACCTTCATCAGCGTGGCGCTTACCATCGGATGCAATCAGAAGTGGATAGCGGAGCAGACCGGAACGAGCATCGCCATGATTCAGGACCACTACGGCAAGTACATTCGCGACGACGGCGACGCGCTGTTACGTGCCTACGTTGAGCAGCCGAAACTAGACGCAATCGAGGAGAAAACCGGAACCTTTTCCGAAACCTTTTCGGGTGCTGGTGCTAAGTATTTGAAATCAGTGGTGGTCCCAACGGGAATCGAACCCGTGTTCCCGACGTGAGAGGCCGGTGTCCTAACCGCTAGACGATGGGACCATGGCTGAGGAGGTAGGACTCGAACCTACAATCGCCTGATCCAGAGTCAGGTGGCTTACCAATTAGCCGACTCCTCAAACTGCCAGCGGCAATCAACCTAAAAGAATTAGCGGGCGGAGTCAAGTTTTTGAATGTGTTGCAGCGCCGATTGGAGTCGCTTTAGCGTGCGTTCTTTTCCGAGCACGGCGATAACATCGTGAATGCCCGGACTCGCGGTGCCGCCGGACAAAGCGACGCGAACCGGCTGGGCGAGCTTGCCCATCGGTATCCCTTGTTCTTGCAGCGTCGCGGTGAATTCTCGTTCAATTCCGGCTTCGTCGAAGTCGTTCAGGGTCGATAGCCTGAGGATCAGGCTGTTTAGCGGCTCGGCGGCTTCCGGCGTCAGGAATTTCTTGACGGCTTTTTCATCGAGGCTGATATCATCGGTCAAATAGTAGTGCGCCGACTCGACAAGTTCGGCCAGGGTTTTCGCTCGCTCTCGTAAAGTCGCTACCATTTTTTCAAGCCAAGGTTTATCGCGCGGCACCGGGTAGCCTTTCGCCGCGATGAACGGCATAACGTCGTCGGCTAGCTGCGCAAGAGATTTCGACTTTAAGTAGTGAGAGTTGAGCCAGAGAAATTTCTCCGGGTTGAACACCCCGGCCGATTTGCCGACGCTCTCAAGAGAAAACTTCTCGATCAGCTCAGCGCGGGAAAATATTTCCTGGTCGCCGTGGGACCAGCCGAGCCGCACCAGATAATTGACCACCGCTTCCGGCAGATAGCCCATGTCGCGATAGGCGGTAACGGAGGTCGCGCCATGCCGCTTGCTCAAGCGCGCTTTGTCGGTGCCGAGAATCAGCGGTACATGGGCGAATTGCGGCAGGGGATGGCCGAACGCCTCGTAGAGCTGGATTTGCCGCGGCGTGTTGGCCAGATGATCGTCGCCGCGGATGATATGCGTGATGCGCATTTCGATGTCGTCGATGACGACGCAATAATTATAGGTCGGCGTACCGTCGGAGCGCGCGATGATCAGGTCGTCGAGCTCACGGTTGTCAAAAACCACATCGCCCTTCACCGCGTCTTTGACCACCGTCGTACCGTCCCGCGGCGAGCGGAATCTTACGGTGTACGCTTTGCCAGTCGGTAATGGCGCCACGGTGCCGTCCGGCGGCCGGCAAGTGCCATCGTAGGACGGTTTGCGTTTTTCCTTCATCGCCGCTTGGCGCTTGGCGTCGAGCTCCTCGTGCGTGCAAGTGCAGGGATACGCATTGCCTTTAGCCAGCAGCTCCTGGAGCTTCTCTTTATAAAGCGGGTAGCGCTCGGTCTGAAAGTAGGGGCCTTCGTCATGGTCTAGCTCCAACCACTTCATCGCCTCCAAGATTGCCTGGATCGCCTCGGGCGTGGAGCGCTCCCGGTCGGTGTCTTCGATGCGCAGGATGAATCTGCCGCCGTGGTGGCGGGCGAAGAGATAGTTGAAAAGCGCGGTGCGGGCGCCGCCGATGTGCAAGAAACCCGTCGGACTCGGCGCGAAGCGCGTGCGGACCTCCGTCATGCGGGTAAGCTAACAGGCGGCAAAAATGGCGTCAACGGCGCGTTAAAAATTCGCTTGGATTATGCTAGTATCGTCCGCTCAACCGGGAGAAGATAACGTGGCGACGAAACCAACGGCAACAAATACAGAGGCGGCGGCGGGCGCAACCGAGGCGGCGCCATCCCATTTTATTCGAAACATTGTCACGGAAGATCGCCGGGCGGGTAAGAACCAAGGCCGGGTTCACACGAGGTTCCCCCCCGAACCCAACGGCTATCTCCACATCGGCCACGCCAAGTCGATCTGCCTCAACTTCGGCCTTGCCGCCGAGTTCGGCGGGCTTTGTAATCTCCGCTTCG
>JAUYJC010000573.1 GCA_030688735.1 Deltaproteobacteria bacterium | reverse complement strand
GCCGCCATGCTCGAAAGCAACGGCCCGGTGCCGCGCGCGAGCGGATAAACTAGCGATAGATCGCCGGCTCGGTAGCCTTCATTCAAAAGGATGAAGTAAGCCGTGTGCAGCACTGCGCTCCCGGCCATCAAGCCGATCGCGCCAAGATCGATCGGCATCTGCCAAAAGACAATCAATGCCACCGCAACCGGCGAATAAAATACCGCCGACAAGACAGCAACCAACCAGGTGAAGGTCGCGTGGCCGCTGGCTTTTTTATTGAGCAGATTCCAGGTCGCGTGGATAAACGCGGCGGTAAGAATCAGTGTGAGTGCCCAGGCGGTCACGGATGAATTCCCGGAGTGATCTCAAACAATGATTGCCGGTCGTAAACTTTCGTGTTGATCGCCGGTCACAAACGAACTGCCCATGTTCGCTCCCCCTCGACGGGGGAGAGCTAGAGAAAGGGTGAAAGATCTAGAGACTCAATCGCTCGCGACAATGACCGAATCCCCCACCCGAATCGTCCCGCCCTTGACGATCTCGGTGCGCAGGCCGCCGCGATGAATCAAACCGCGCAGCGCGCCTTTGACGGTGAGTTTCTCCATATGCGCACAGGGCTCGCACAGTCGGGTGCCGCGCAAAACGACCTCACCGACGCGAAATTCTTTGTCGACGAGATGATTCAGAGAAATGCCTTGCGTGACGATGTTGCGCCGCGACTCACTCGCGCCTAGTTCGACTTGGTAATCGCGCTTCAAAGCTTCGATCGCTTCGCTCTCGATCAGCGTCACGTCGCGGCCGGAGCCGGGATCTTTTGAAAAGGTCCCCAGTTTGGCCGCGTAGCGGTCACCCTCCAATCCGCGGCCTGCCAACGCAATCACTTCGGGAACTGATTTGACGGGCGCGGCTGCAATGGCTGCTATATGAATCGAAATAACTTTGCCTTGTGACATTATACCTCCGTGGTGAAGACGGAACCGGAGATTGCACCGTGGAACCGCCAAAGTCCGCCAAAGGACGGATCAGCCCCAAATTGTTTGGCTGAGACGGATCAGCCACAATTTTCAAGGCTGAGACGCTGCCTGCCCGCCGCCAGGCAGGCGGGAGGGCGCGTCCTTCGACTAAGCTCAGGATGCGCGGCTATGAAGAATTCCGCTCGTGGTGAGCTTGTCGAACCATGCGAACTCTGTGTATCTGTTGTGAATCCTCCTTCACAGCAAACCCGGAAGAGCCTCAAAACTATTCCCGAGAGAAAAAAGGCAACGTGGAAGAAAGCGCAGAACCGTCACGTCTCAACCATAACCTACGTTCCGTGGTCGAAAGTGACTTTGAGTTGTCGGATGATTCCTTGTCCTAACAAGCATTCTTCACCCATAAGTATGATCCGAGCCATGAACGTAGTGCCTAGGCTCGCTATTTCAATTCCTCCTCTATATTCGGGTAGAAGAATCGTCGTCCCGTCGGCCAGATTCCACTCTGCATGCGAATCTGCGACGCCCCAATTTGCGGCAATGGGAACGGGGACGGTTAGATGACCGTCGAATCCCGTATCAACAAGCGCCCGACAACTTGCCCTAAAAGACCGGACAGTAATTCTCACGTCAAGGAACGGATACTCGTGGCTAATATGCATTGTTCTCTTCTAATTTTACCAACGTATTTGTATCCGACTCTATACAGCACAAAGTTGCCACTGCCAAACTCCTGAATCGCCTGATCGACGACCTCAATATCGTTCTTGCCCACAATCACCCGGCCCTCCAGGCTAATCGCCGCGTACTCTCCATGATGGTTTTTTTCCAGAGATTTGCCGTGGCGCTCATAGACCTCATCGGCTTCCTTCACTGTCATTGGTTCACTCATATAAATTATTTCCTTTTCAGCTTGTGTCCTTGCCCTTCGGGTCCAAGAGCGATCCGGATACCCAAGCCGCTCTCCGATCGACGTCGATTTTATTCCGTCAAAACGCCAGAATCAATCTGCGCAAAACATGGAATAACAGAACGCCAAAAGTCCGTACCGCTCGGCGTAGACGGAAATTGACCCGCTGGCTAGCACCGCAGTCACTTCGGCAAATGTTTTGATAAGCGCCGATGCCACGACCGCGATGTGTATCGGAATGCCGGTGTTTGCTGTGCTTATCGCCTTAACTCGGTTTCTTTTTTGCCACCATCATATTGATCTCCGGCGTCTGCATTCCCTCTTTCATCGCCGCGACCGTTCCCTTTTCCAATATTTCCTGGGCCAGGCGCTTGGTCGCCCCAATGGCCGCTTTGAGAAACCCGGAACCGTAGCTCACCCGCGCCACGCCCAAATCCTGCAACTCGCTGACGCTCGGCGACTGTGGTCCGGCGAGTATGCTGACCGGCGCTTTGACTTCCTTAACCACGACACCGATGGTTTCCGCCGAGTGGAGATTCAAATAAAAAATGCAGTCGCCACCGGCTTCCGCGTAGGCGTTGCCGCGGCGGATCGCTTCCTCGATAATCTTCTTCGGGTCGCCGGTCATGACGTGGAAGGCATCGACTCTGGCATTGAGAAAGAACTCGCTGCCGAGCTCTCGCTTGGTTTCCATGACCGCGGCTATTTTGCGTAATTGATCGGCGACCGGCACCAAGCCGCGCGCGCCCGGCTTGCCGGCGGCGCCGTCCTCGAGATTCATGCCGGCGACGCCGCGAGCCACAAGCTCCCGAACGGTTTCTCTTACGCCTTCCTCATCGCCGTAGCCGCGCTCGCCGTCAGCGTTCACCGGAACCGAAACCGCGGCGGCGAAATTTCCCGTGACTTCGAGAAACAGGTCGCGGCTTATGACCTCGCCGTCGGGATAGCCCAGCGCGGCGGCAATGCCACCGCTAGTGCCTTGAATCGCTTCGAAGCCGAGCTGCTGGAACAACAGCGCGCTCAGAACATCGTAGGCACCGGGCATGACGAGAATCTCCGGCGCGCGCACGAGTTCTCTAAGTTTGCGGCTCTTCTCATTAGTGGCGGCAAGCACTGCGGACGGGATGGGCTCCATAATGACCTCCGTGGGCTTTTTACTCGGCTGATGAATGGACCGTATCGTAAGTGGAGCCCCACGGGCAAGCCCGTGGCACCTCTCCACATGCTTCGTCGGGCGGAATCCTCCGACCTTCGTCGGCCGTAGCCGACTTCTGACGGTGAAGGCCGAAGCGTACCCTCCGTAGCCCTGGCACCCGGCCTTGGCAGCCGAAGCGGCTGCTTCGGCGGAGTAGGCAATGCGAAAAGGATAACCCTTCGAAGCCTTGCGCGAAGGAGGGTATGCTTCGGCGGATTCCGCCGAAGAAACGTGAAGATACCACGGCTGTAAAGCCGTGGAGCTTCATTAGTCACATTCTATAGCGCTATGCCTAGGCATAGCGGTTGTTTAATATTACAGTTAGCAACCAATGAAATGTAATCAGTAGCGTAATCAGTAGGGCATATAAACAGTGCCGTATTTCGTGCGGCGAGGTCTGCCTTTGTAGGGTTTTCGGCTACTGGTATGGCTATACTCCTTCTTTTTCCGTTCCGTTTTACTTCTGTCTTTATAACTTCTGTAAACACTTTCTTTCAACGCCTTATTTATACAGCTGATAGTTTGAGGCGAAAGCCATAACTCCCTTCCAATTTGTCTGTAGC
>JAUYJC010000290.1 GCA_030688735.1 Deltaproteobacteria bacterium | reverse complement strand
AAACTGACGAAATTCACGTTCCCATTCGCAACAACTGAAAAACTTTGCCTTTCGCACATCAAAACACGAAACCCGCATGTTGCACTCAAAAGTTAGGCGGCCGGTTTTCCAAAAAAATGGGGTTTTCGGTCGGACACTAGTTAGTGCTGAGTAACGAGTGCTGAGTGCTGAGCCGGGGAGGGGACTCAGAACTCGACACTCAGGACTCAGGACTCAGGACTCAGGACTCAGGACTGAAGGAGTGCTGAGGACTGAGGCAAGAGGACTCGATCGAAATCACCGGGGAAATGGACATCAATTTCACGTCGGAGGATTCGTAAGATGCTTTGTAATAAGGATCGTTTGCTCGCGTTGATGGATAAACATGATTTAGCCGGGGTCGTCGCGGCCACGCCGGAGAACGTTTTCTACTTAAGCGGCCACGCATCGTGGAGCCAGAACGGCTATCGCTACGGCGGCTCGCAGGTTTATGTTGTTTGCCCGCGCGATCCGAAGCAAACTCCGGCGCTGCTGATCCCCGGCGGCGACGTCGGTTATGCGTCCCTCGATAACGTTTGGCTGCAAGAAAAGTATATTTACGGCCGGCCCAGGCATGCGCACATAACCGACATGACTAAGTTGTCGGCCGTCGAGCAGCGGACGGTTGCGCTCGCCGGCAGCGATTCCAAAGGGCCGACGCCGGAAAAGGCACTCGCGCAGTTGATCAAAGACAAAGGCATGGATCGCGGACGCGTCGGCGTGGACCACTTCGGCATTCCGCTGACGATCTACGAAAAAATCAGGGCGAATCTGCCTCAGGCGACGCTATTGCCGGCATCGCTGTTTTTCCGCTACGTGCGCATGATCAAGACTCCCGGCGAGATTCAGCGCCTGCGGGAGTCCGCCGCGATCAACGAACAGGCGATCAACGCGATGTTGCGCGCCTGTAAACCGGGGGCGAAAGAAAGTGATCTCGCCGGCATATACAAAGGGGAAATCGCGAAGGCCGGCGGACAAGTCTACTGGATGCACATGGCGGTCACCCGCGGCGGCAACTATCCCGCGATCAAGGATAACATCTTGAAGAAGGGCGACGTCTTTCGCGTCGACATGGGTTGCTCCGTCAACGGTTATCACGCCGACGTGTGCAAATCCGGCTGCGTCGGCGCCGAGCCGACCGCTGAGCATCGCAAGCGCTTCGACGCGATCCAAGCCGGGGTGCTGAAGTCCGTCGACGCGCTCAAGCCCGGCGTGCGGCCGCAAGAACTTTACGAAACCATGATCGCCGGCGTGCGCGCCAACGGCCTGCCGAATTATTCTAATTTCTTCCTCGGGCACACCATCGGCCTCGAGGCGCGCGAGTTCCCGTTCCTAATCGGTCCCGCCGAAGAAGTCGATGACCCGTTCCTGCCGAACACGACGAACGTTCCCATGGAGCCCGGCATGACCGTGAACTTGGAAGCCTCCAACCACGAAGCCGGCTGGGGCACGGTGCAAGTCGAATACACCTGCGCGGTGACGGAGCACGGCCACGAGCATTTGATTCAACCGGATCAGAAGCTATTCACGCTGCCGTTGCAGTGAGGTGCAAAAAGCGAGAACTCAAAAATCATTCCCTCGCTCACAATGTGGGAGAGGGCGAGAGCAGGGCTCTGCGACTAAACCTCCATTTTTCCGCCTATTGCGCATTGCTAATGGCGTTTTTTAATTAAACGACTTGAACGGAGCGTCCTTCGATACGGCGGCTTCGCCGCCTACTCAGGACAGCCGGCCATCCCGAGTAGCGGCCTTGTGAGGCCGTGTAGCGAGGGGAGCGATTGAACGTCTTGAACGGTTTGAACCGTTTTTCTGACTAACGGCTGGAACGGCTTGAACGCAAATTCCTCTCGAAGTGAAGTCTGGAGGTGCTCAATGCGGGAAGTTCAGCAAATCAGTCGCCGAACCTGGTTGGCCCGGGTCGCCTGGGGCAGTTTCGCAGTCTGGAGCGAGATCAATTTCGGACTCGGGCGCAGGGGCTGGGGTGTCGCCATCGGGGACCGCGATCTCGCGAGCGGGGTCGCCCACGCTCAGAGCCTGGCGCCGGCCCAAGCCCTTCGGGTCAACTTGGGCTTCGTCAACGCCTACGTTTTGATTCGTGGCAAGGAGGCGGCGGTGGTCGATACGGGCACGGCTGGCAATGGGACAAAGATCGCGGACGTCGTCCGCACCGCCGGCCTGAGTTGGGATGCGGTTCACCACGTGATCCTGACCCACTATCATCCCGATCACATGGGCAGCATTGGAGAGGTACTGGCGGCGGCTCCCAAGGCAACAGCGTACGCCGGCGCCGCGGATATCCCGCAGATCAACTCACCGCGCCCCCTCAAGGCGGTCGCTGACAACGACGAAGTGTTCGGCCTGCGCGTGATCGCGACGCCCGGCCACACACCGGGTCATGTATGCGTGTTCGATCCGGCCGGATCTCTGCTCATCCTGGGCGACGCCATGAACAACCTCGACAAGCTTAGTGGTCCCAATCCCCAGTACACCGCCGACATGGCCCAGGCGCACCAGAGCGTGAAGAAGCTGGCGAAATTCAAGTTCGAGCGCGCCGTCTTCGGCCACGGCGAACCGATCGACAAGAGCGCCTCGCAGGCGATCGCCAAGCTGGCCGGCACCCTCTGAGGCGTCCGCCAAGGTCGTGCTAGCTTAGTGAGGGACCGAGGTATCTGTGACGGTGAACTGTGCGCACCAAGAAAGTCGAGACGTAAAATCTGACCCTTGACCCTCGGGATCGTGGACAATCAGATGGTTCTGCTGAACGGCTTCATAAGGAAAAGCCAGAAAACGCCGGATAAAGATTTGACGCTCGCACGTAAGCGACCTAGGGAAATTGAAAAATGAAGCGTCGCAGGAAAGGCCGAATTGGTTCTTCGTTTGACGATTTTTTGAAAAACGAGGGCGTTTACAATGAAGTGGAAACGGTCGCAGTAAAGCGAGTCATAGCCTGGCAGCTCGAAGAAGCGATGAAGACTCGACGCATGAGCAAGTTACAAATGGCGCGCCGCATGAAAACAAGCCGGAGCCAGCTCGACCGGCTGTTGGATCCTTCCCATAGTGGGGTAACACTTGAGACGCGCGCGCGCGCGGCGCAGGTGCTCGGTCGCCAAATCCGGGTAGAACTGGTCCAACGGGCGGCCATAACGGATGCAGCTACGCCTGCCGGTCGAGTACACGCTCGCGGTGACCGACAACGGGCACGAGCACTTGATTCAGCCGCATCAACGGTTGATGATGTTGCCGTTGCAGTGAGGTAAGTTACAGAGGATGGTAGTCAGGATGTTGATTTCCTGGATTCGGTAGCGAGAGTGGCATTCACAACAGAAAAAACGGGATACGAGAAAACTATCCTCTCGGATCTCCAGGGAGCATGGGGTGTCCTGCGCGACTCTGTCGTTGAGGCTGCGGGATTCGATGGTTGGGATCGGGTGCTGTTTCACATCGATGAGGCGATCAGTTGGGAAACCGTTCGCAGCTTGGATCGAATGCCGCCGCTCTTGTTGATCATCCGCAACCTGTGCGCTCAAGGAGGCGCACCCAAAGAGGTCATGGAGAACATCGACGAAGCCAATGACGTGCTCAAAGAAGTGCTTCAGGAGTACCACAAGTAGCTGCCTCATTTTTGCAAAGGTAAAGATGCGACCCCGATTCCTTGGATGGATTGCAATAACCGCGCGCTGGTACTAGATTCGCCATGGGTCAATCAAACGAATGAGGAGACGTGAATGGAAATCGCTCTTTACTACGCCCCCAACACCTGCGCGCTCGCTCCCTATGTCACGCTGACCGAAGCGGGCGCCGATTTCGAGGTCCGGCCGCTCAATTTCCGCAAGCGGCAGAATTTCTCGCCCGAGTACCTGAAGATAAACCCCAAGCACAAAGTGCCTGCGCTTGTGATCGACGGCAAGATACTGACCGAGAACGTCGCCATCCATCAATGGGTCCATCGAACCTTCCCGGGCGCGAAAATCCTGCCCGCCGATCCGTGGGACCAATTGCAGGCGATCTCGCTACACGCCTGGTGTGCCAGCGGCATTCACCCCTTTCTGAGCCGGATCAACAATCCGCCCAAAGTCTGCGACGCAACCGGCGCGTCTGACAGCGTGATCAAATTCGCGACGGAAGGTCTGTTCGAGAACTTCCGGATCGCCGACGATAAGCTGGCCGATTGCGAGTACTTCTTCGACCATTTCACCGCCCCGGACGCACATTTCTTTTGGTGTTGCCGCCGCGCCACCCAGTTGGGCGTGGATATCTCAGGCTTCCCCAACGTCGCGGCGCATTTCAAGCGCATGCAGGAGCGCCCGAGCGTCAAGAAGGTGCTCGCCTACGAGAAAGAAGTGAATGAAGGGTTTGCCAAGACGGCCTAGCAGGTTGCTGAAAAACTCTGTTGCAGGCTGCTCAAAAAGATCTCAGAGGCGAGGCGCGCGAAAAATCGACGAGCGGAGGCGTACTTAGCGAGTACGTTGTAGTGAGGCGATTGAGCGCACCCTTCGACCATGCTCAGGGCAATCGGCATATGAGCTTTTTTCAGCAGCCCGCTAGGCGAGTGGCGCAAACACACGCAGTTGCCGAGAAGCAGAAGCATCTCGCTGTGCCTTACGAGGACGAGAAGGGGGTTCACGGAGAGGGGCGAAATCGAGCCGCCCATTTCCATTTCAAGACGGACACCAAATTTTTTCGAACTGTTATTAAGAGCAAAACCGAAAATAGAAATGTCAAGATTCAAGATTCAAGACTCGACCTCGAATCGTTCTCGGGAGTAACATGCCAGGAACCGCAGCCGCGATCGGCCGATCAGGTTTTCGCATTCCAGCCCTTTTGCTGATCGCCCTCATGACGCATTTGGTCGGCTGTGCTCGCCCGTTTCCGGCGACTGAAGTCACGCCGATAAAGGTCGCAGATCCCGCCGAGCTCCAGCGATATCTTTTGTCCCGCAAGCCCGACGTCGCGCAATTCAGGAGGCGTGGGCCCTTTGCCGTCATCGAGCGCAGAGACGTAGAAATCCCCCTGGCTTCCGGTCCCACGGTGGAAGCGGACTTATACCTGTGCGCCACGGCCCGCAAGGCTCCCCTGGTCATCGTGTTGCACGGTCTCGACAATTCCAAGGAGGACCATGCCTTCCAAGCGATGCACTTGGCCTCCTGGGGCATGCATGGCATGGCCCTCGACTTGCCCAAACGCGGCCCGTGGATCGCCAACGGCAGAACCCTTGCCAGGCTGGCCGACGCCATTCATCGGACCCCGCAGCTCGTCGACGGCCGCATAGACGCGGACAAGATCATTCTCGCGGGCCACTCATTCGGCGCGACCGCCGTCGCCGCCGCGTTGGGGGAAGGCGCCCCAGCGCTGGGCGGCGTCCTGCTCGATCCCGCCGGGATCGGGCGGGAATTGGCGCAGTTGCTTAGGCGGATCACCGTTCCGGTGATGGTGATTGGTGCGGACGAGGACATCTGGCCCACGCGCAACCGCGGGCAATTTTACCGGTTCATTCCGCGCGCGGTCGGCGAGATCTCGATCCGGGACACGGTCCACAAAGATGCGCAGTATCCGAACGAGTACACGCTGCGCGCATTCGAAAACGAACCCGATGACACCGAAGAAGCGCAGATCGCTTTTGTCAGCGCGCTGACCGCCTCCGCCTTCGGCCTTGCGGCCACCGGCAGCATAGACTATGGCTGGAACAGCTTTGAAAACGCTTTTAAGAATGGGGTTTTTTTCAACGCGAGGAGGAAATAGTTGTTATGCGTTCAGTCAAATCGTCGGTGCAAGGATGGAAGGCCGCGGCAGCGTGCCTGGCCGTTGTGATCGTCATCGTGGTGCAGGCGCTTGGGCTAGGAGCTGTCTGGCCACAGGAACTCGCTGAACCGCGGCTCGACGAGGAAATCGCCGAACAGGAAAAAATCTTCCAGAGGCGGGGCGCCGACGTTCCCAGCGGCTACATCACCAATCGAGGGCTCTCGGGCTACGCGGAACTTCTTCCCTCCGGCTTCTGCGACGCGCTCGGCAGGCTTGGCAGCTCGGACCGATGGCTGGATATCGGCGCGGGCGCCGGGCAGGCCATACTGGACTACTCCGCACCCGAAGGCGACGCGTCGCCGGGTGAAAAGTGCGCGGCGCCCGGCGGCAAGGCGCGCGCCGTCGCGATGTCCATAGAGGACCGCCAGACGGACAAGTGGCGACAGCAGGCCGCGAGCCTCGGCGATGACCGTATCCGCTATCTCTCCGGCAAGCGCCTGCGGCAGTATTCTGGCGAGGAGCTGGGAAAATTCCAGATCATTACCGACGTGTTCGGCGGTTTCACCTATACCGAAGACTTGTCCCAGTTCGTGGAGAAGGTGCTGAGCTTGCTGGAGTTCGGCGGTGGATTTTACACGCTGGTGCCAGGCGTGCACTTAGAGGATGGCAAGGATAAACTCGGCGTCTTGTATCTGACCGAGCTGGAGAATGCCACCGGCCGCCCCGAGAAAGTGTGCTCCTGGCTGAAGAAGACCTCCTGCGTGCAAGTCACCTGCGAGTCGAAGAGCGACTGGAAAAGGCCCACCGAGCTGATCAACATCCGGAAGGTTTGCAGCGACACATCGGTCCCGCGAATGAAATTAGTGGAGTACGAGGCGGGATATCCTCCCGACAGGCGATTCCAATTGGAAAAGTAGGGTGATAAATCTTGGTTGACAGTCCGCGAACCGGAAAGATCAATGACGCTTCCAGTTGGATGGTTTTCAGGCTTCCCCAACGTCGCGGCGCATTTCGAGCCCATGCAGAAACGTCCGAGTTTTAAGAAGCTGCTTTGCACCCTGCTTTTGCTCGCCATTCTTTATTTGCTCGGCACCAGTAGTTTTGCCGCATCAAACCCTTTTGATGACGCAATCGCTGCGTACGAGCGCGGCGACTATGTTCAGGGGATGAAACTCTTTCGCCAGCTTGCCGCGCAGGGACACCAATGGGCGCAGAGGAGGCTGGGTTTGATATATGCAGAGGGGAGAGGCGTGCCGCAGGATTATCAGGAGGCTGTAAAGTGGTATCGCCTCGCGGCGGCGCAGGGAAATGTCCTGGCGCAGTATAGTCTGGGTCTGGCGTATGAGAAAGGGAAAGGCGTGCCGCAGGATTATCAGGAGGCTGTAAGGTGGTTTCGCCTCGCGGCGGCACAGGGATACGCACCGGCACAGTCCAGTCTGGGTCTGGCGTATGAGAAAGGGCAAGGCGTGCCGCAGGATTATCAGGAAGCCGTGAAGTGGTATCGCCTCGCGGCAGCGCAGGGAAACCAATTTGGGCAAATTAATCTGGGTGTGATGTATACCAATGGCACAGGCGTACGGCAGGACTTTGTGCGTGCGCATATGTGGTTTACCCTCGCTGCCGCAGCATTGAGCGGCGATTCTGGAGATACGGCGACAAAGAATCGAGATGGAATCGCATCCAAAATGACAGCCGAGCAGATTGCCACCGCGCAGGAGATGGTACGGCGCTGTCAGGAGTCTAAGCTTAAGAACTGCGACTGAAGCCCATGCAGTCAAGGGGGCTGGCAACTTATGGACAGCCCCCTTACCGGGAGAAAAAAAAGGACGACTCAGATCGCGGTCGCGCTCGGATTGAAATACACACTTCAACCCCGCGGCAGACCTAGAAATTAATGCGGTTAACGAATATGCAAACGTAAAAAAGGTTCGCGTCCCCTTTTCCGTTTCCGTCCTTTTCCGTTTCCCCTTTTCCGTTTCAAGAATGGCACTTTTTTCAACGGGAGGAGAAAGTAATTGTCATGCGCACAGTCAAATCGTCGGTGAAAGGATGGAAGACCGCGGCAACGCGCCCGGCCGTTCTGATCGTCATCGTCCTGCAGGCGCTTGGGCTGGGAGCTTGCTCGCTACAGGAACCCGCTCAACCGTGGATCGAGCAAATCGCAAAGCAGGAAAAGATCTACCGCAGCCAGGGCGCTGACGTTCCCAGCGGCTACATTACCGGCCGCGCGCTCTCGGACTACGCGGGACTTCTTATCTCCGGCTTCTGCGACGCTCTCGGCAGGCTTGGCAGTTCGGACCGATGGCTGGATATCGGAGCAGGCGACGGGCAGGCCATACTGGACTACTACGCACTCGAAGACAACGCGGCGCCGGCTCAAAAGTGCGCCCGGTCCTTTAGCAAGGCGCACGCGGTCGCAATGTCGATAGAGGATCGCCGGACGGACAAGTGGCGACAGCAGGCCGCGATTTTCGGCGGCGACCGTCTACGGTATCTCTCCGGCAAGCGCCTGCGGAACTATTCGGGCGAGGAGCTTGGAAAATTCCAGATCATTACCGACGTGTACGGCGGTTTCTCCTATACCGAGGACTTGTCCCAGTTCGTGGAGAAGGTGCTGGGCTTGCTGGAGGTCGGCGGCGTCTTCTACACGCTGGTGCAAAGCGTGCATTTAGAGGATGGCAAGGACAACCCCAACACCCGCTATCTGACCGAGCTGGTGGATGCGGCCGGCCACGACGTGAAAGTGTGCTCCTGGCTGAAGCAGACCGCCTGCGTGAAAGCCGGCTGCGAGTCGAAGAGCGACTGGGACACGCCCACCGAGCTGATAGACATCCGGAAGGTTTGCAGCGACGTCTCTGTCCCGCGCATGAAACTATTGAAGTTCGAGGCGGGGTATCCTCCCGGGAGGCGATTCCAATTGGAGCCGTAGGGGTGGTGGAAATCAAAGTTGCCGGCGCCGCCGCACACGCTTCCGGAGTTCCGGAAACGTGGAACCTCTATGCTGAGCTGCTGCTTTTAGCAGAATCACTGGGGTGGCTGCGAGTGGAAAAGCCGGCCTTACTTGAGTATGCTGGAAGAACTTTGGAGGGCCATCATGCGTAAGCACGCGTTTTCAACTGCGGAAGATTTGGTGTCGATCCGTTTGCCGAAGAAACTCGCCGGTAAAGAAGTGGTGCTTGTCGATGCCGCCGAATATGCCGCTCTAAAGCGTCGTCTTGCCGAGGTGAGCGACGCGCTGGAGAAAATATCGCGCGGTGATGCCGCCTATCGGCAAGGCCGAACGAAGACCGTTTCCTCTCTCGCTGAGCTGGGTCGATAGCCGGATGGCCCGGCCAATTTCAATCGTTCACGTCACGCCTGATTTTGAGAAGGCCTTTCTCCGATTACCCAAGCACATTCAAACTCTTGCGACCCGCAAAGATCAGTGGTTTCGAAAAGACGCCTTCGATCCTCGCCTCCGAACCCACAAGTTAAAAGGTGAGCTTTCGGCTTATTGGGCCTACTCGGTTAACAGAGAGTATCGCGTTCTGTTTCGATTCCTTGGCGCAAGCGAAGCCCTCTATTATGATGTGGGCACCCATGAAATTTATCGTTAACCGTCGACAGGGTCTGTCGCACGCTATCGCCGGAGGGTAATCCCGAATTGAGAGGTAGCTGCCTATGAAACGAAGCACTGAACACATTCTCACCACCCACGTTGGCAGCCTGCCGCGGCCGGCGGACTTGCGCGCCATGTGGGCGAAAAAAACCGCCACGGCGGAGGACGAAGTGGCGCTGCAAACGCGGCTCCGTTCGGCGATTGGTGAAGTCGTGCGCGAGCAGAAAGACGTGGGCATCGACATTCCCAACGACGGCGAGTTCGGCAAGCCCATGCGCGCGTCCACCGACCGGGGCGCTTGGGGCAATTACATCTTCGACCGCGTCTCCGGCTTCACGCCGACTTCGGCACAGACCCTTGCACCCGATACTGCTAAACCCGGCGCGTCGATGCGCATCGTCGGCGTTCGTTGGGAGCAGCGCGAGTTCGCCGAATTTTACGCCGACACCGGCCTGGGTGCGCCCAGCACCCCTGCTTTGCGCCCGACCTGCACCGGCCCGGTCGCTTACACCGCCCAAGAGTTCCTGCGCGATCAACTTGTAAACTTAAAGTTAGCCATCAATGCCATCGGCGTCGAAGATGCCTTCGTCAGCGCCATCGCGCCCGGCAGCCTGGAGATGTTCTGCCGCGATCAGAATAGTTACTACCCAACCACCGAGAAATTCCTAGAAGCGATTGCCGATGCGATGCGCGAAGAGTATCGCGCCATCGTCGACGCCGGCTTCATCCTCCAGCTCGACGACCCCGGTCTCCCCGGCGCCTGGGACATGCTCGATCCCCAGCCGAGCGTCGAGGAGTACCGGCGCTACGCGTCACAGCGGGTTGAAATTCTGAATCATGCCCTCGAAGGCATCCCGGTCGATCGCGTGCGCTATCACATCTGCTGGGGCAGCTGGCATGGTCCGCACACCACCGATTTTCCGCTGCGCGACATCGTCGATATCATGCTCAGGGTAAACGCTCAAGCGTACCTGATCGAAGCCGGCAACGTCCGTCACGAACATGAATTCAAAGTCTGGCGCGATGTGAAACTCCCCGCCGGAAAGATCCTCATCCCCGGCGTCGTCAGCCACTCCACCGATCTCGTCGAGCATCCGGAACTGGTAGCCGATCGCATCATCACGTTTGCCGAACTCGTCGGCCGAGAAAACGTCATCGCCGGCACCGACTGCGGCCTAGGCGGTCGCGTTCATCCGCAAATCGCCTGGGCCAAGCTCCGCGCCCTGCGCGACGGCGCGGCGCTCGCGAGCAAGAAGTTGTGGAGTTGAATTCAAAAGTGCCTGTGCGGGCTGACCGAAACAAAAAGCAAAAACACCTTGACGAAAAATCCTACTCTTGATTTCCCGACCCTTGCCGAAAAATAAGAATTAACAGACGCGACCCTCGAACCCGAGCAAGAAGCTGTGGAGTTGAATTCAGAAACGCCTGTGCGGGATGAACGAAACAAAAAGCGAGAAAGACTAGAGAAAAAAGTCTACCTCTTGATTTCCCCGGAAAGCGCGCCGACATGCAGAACACCCCCACCACACCTTCCATTCGCTGAGTTCAATTCACATGTAGAACGCATACTTGGATTGAAAAGCTGAAAAAGGAGCTGAAAAAGGGGAGCTGAAAAAGGGGACGCGAACCTTTTCCTTGACTAGGTAACGGAGATCGATGTATGCGTTGCTCAATGCCTAGACGAGCACGCATTGCTCCCGGTGAAATAATTTACCACGCTCTTAACCGCGCCAATGGGCGCAGCCTACTTTTTGACAAGCCCGAAGATTACGCCGCGTTCGAGCGGATTATGGTTGCAGCGATGCGCCGTTCTCCAATTCGGCTGCTGGCTTACTGTTTGATGCCCAATCACTGGCACATGGTCCTGTGGCCGAAGAAAAACGGCGAGATGACCGAGTTTCTTCGCTGGCTCACGCTCACTCACAGCCAACGCCTACACGCCCACCGCCACACCACCGGCTACGGGCATATTTATCAAGGGCGGTTCAAAAGTTTTCCCGTCGAGCAGGATCAAGCGGCGCTCAATGTGATCCGTTATGTGGAGCGCAACGCCTTGCGAGCCCACCTCGTCGACAAAGCGCAGGACTGGCGCTGGTGCAGTCTATGGCGAAGAGTTCATGGGGATCGAGAATCGCTGCTGAGCGACTGGCCCTTCGATAGGCCGGCAGAGTGGGTTGAATGGGTGAACGCGGCACAAACCGAAGCCGAGATCGAAGCGCTGCGGAAGTGCGTGACCCGCGGTACGCCCTACGGTACGGAAACTTGGAAGACACAGATCGCGGCTAGGCTCGGATTGAAATCCACACTTCAGCCCCGCGGCAGACCTCGAAAGCAATTGGAGTTACCGAGTACGCAAACATAAAAAAGGTTCGCGTCCCCTTTTCTCACCCCAAGCCAATTTCCGAAATCAGTGGGGGCCGCCCGAAAAACGGCCTCCACAGAAGCCCTATAACGAACGCTAGCGACTCGGGTGAGGGTACGGGTAGGGGTGAAAATCCGCGGCGCGAT
>JAUYJC010000566.1 GCA_030688735.1 Deltaproteobacteria bacterium | reverse complement strand
CGCCCGGCCTTGCCTTCGGTCTTGATGTACTCTCCGGAGACGGGTGTCCCTGACATCAAGCAAGCGAAGTTCGCCCGCGCCAGCTTGGTGCCGTTTTTCGCCGCCCCCGCATTTTTCGGCTTTCCCACCTTCACCGTGAAGCGGTAGCCGCCGTCCTCGATCACAGGCTCGACATACGCCTCCTTGCCCGCCTTAGTGGAGAGCATGAAGGTCGAAGCGAGCGGCACATCCACTTGCGCAAACGCCGGGTTCGGACTCTTCACGGTGCGCGCCCAGAGCCAGGCGATCACGGTAAGCTTCTGGCCCGCGTACTGCTTCAGGTCCGGCCGCACCTTCACCATCTCAGAGGTGACCTCGATCTTGGGATAAAGGTGGCCGATAAGCTTCTCAGCCTCGTCGCGCATCCATTGGCCGTAGTAGCGCACGTCTTCGGCGAGACCTTGCGCGCGCTTCCAACCTGTCTGCGACCCGAACTTTTTCCGCGCCTCAGGATTGAGCGGCGGTTTACCGGCAAACTTCGGCGGGATCTCGATCATCGCTTTGCAAATCAGCACAGCAACTGGATTCAGATCACTCGCGAAGCTCTCCAAGCCTAATCGCTGCGCTTCTAGTGGAAGTGCTCCGCCACCAGCGAACGGATCGTGAAAGGCGGGAAGTTTATGCCGATCGAATAATTCTTTGGCGCGCGGATGATCTGCGTTCTCCGCACAGGTTGCCCGCCAGCTCTGCCAGATCTCGTCACGCGCACGCTGGAGAACTTCCTCGTTAGTCGTGTTTTCCCACAGCACGAGATCCTCGATGATCCGGAACAATCGCTGCCGCTCTTTCTCCTGCGCCTTCTCGGTCTTAAAAATATCCGGATGCGCCGACGGATCGTCCACCATCTGCGCAAAAATCACCGCCCGCGCCGCCGCCAACGGCCGCCTCGCCCACCAAAGATGCAACGTGCTTGGATGCCCGTGCCGGATCGACTTCTCCCGCGCCGAAGCTTTGTTAATGGCCTCAAGCGGCAGAGCGACTTCGATGAGTTTTTTACAATAGCGCTCGCTCATGGGAAGAATAGGCTCTTGAGCCAAGCCACCAGAACATCGACCTGCGCCACATTCGGATCTAGAAACTTTGCCGTGATTGCGGTTCCGAACGGTTTACCTGGATCCTCCTGCCAGGCTAACCATGTATGAATAACGGCCTTTGGTTGCGCGAGTTGACTGAAGCGCCGTTCCGCTTCTGGAATTGTCGCGACGCTGGATTCCACGTGGCTAAATAGCGAACTGCCGGGCGGCACAAGAAAGCGTAGGAAATCCTCAAGGATGCCCCTCGTTTGGTTGTCGGGCATGATCCAAAGGCCCACCCGTGGCAGGAGGGTCTTGGGCGGCGGATGAAGGATAGTGCCAGTGGCGACAGGATCTTCAGGAACATTCTGATATCCCGCCTTCCTCAAGCGATCCCTGAGGGACTGCCAGCGGGCGGCAATATCAGTGTCAGCGTCGATAACAACTCCCAGCGCTTCGATGTCGCTCTCTTTCAGGCGGACAGGGAAGTTCTCTAACAACCGCTCGACACTTCCGAGCGGTGTAATCTCATCCAGATTCTGCACCCCGCGCTGGCCGCAAAGGTGCTTGAGGACATACTCGTCGTCCCGACCCTCTACCAAGAGTATCTTCCTGCCAGCCATTTCATCGCACCTCGATTCGGTCGCGAGTTGCGACGGCCAGTTCATCCTCGCGGAAAAGCGTCGGGATGATGTCCTCGCCTCGGCGAGACAATCGAATCAAAACCCCTTCGTCCGGGTCCTCGGCTGCGACCTTCTGGAATGACTCAATCGAGTCCCAACTGTGGGACGTGGCGAAGACTTGGATGTCAAGACGCCTGGCTAGACGGAAGATGACCCTCCAGGCATCGGCCTGGACGGTGTGGTGCATGCTGTTCTCGAACTCGTCGATCAGCAGCAAGCCATCTTTCGCGTTGACGAGCGACAAGACGATACCGAAGAGACGATTCAAACCGTCGCCAAAAGAGCGCAGCGGGACCGGCCGTGGAAAACCCTGTGCGCGGACTATGGCCGTGCGTGTCTGCCTTGGTCCTTCACCACCCACCATGGAGACT
Source organism: Deltaproteobacteria bacterium (assembly GCA_030688735.1). Taxonomy (GTDB): domain Bacteria; phylum Desulfobacterota; class Binatia; order UBA9968; family UBA9968; genus JACPFE01. Next base: position 1,091 of record JAUYJC010000566.1, on the reverse strand, counting down.
GCCGAGATTTCCGGGTCGATGATTTTTAACGCGTCTACGACATCCTTTTCGCGATCCGAGAGTGCAATCTTGTCCCACAGCGTCCCGAGGGTGCCTGTTCGCTCGCCTCCGTATGGGCTTACGAATACACATGCAAGGCGCGGCTCGTCGATAAGTTCGGAACGTCCAAGCCGGGGGCGATATGCGTAGCGACGCGAGAAGTCCAAAGGAAAAATTCGTCGACCACCTCCTCCCTCTGCGACCAATTGTGGAAGGGATTCGCCATCGCCAAACAGTCCTTTTTGCTGCGGCACCATCCTTCTGCTTCCGTCGGCCTCACGCTCCTCGGAGAACCATCCCACCTGCATCGTGAGTCGCATTGGTCGCTGACCGCCAATCGATTCAATGACAATGGGCTCGAGACTGTCGGACACCTGGGGAAAACCGTGGAAGAGACTCGACATCTGAAACAAGCCCTCTGCATCGATCGGACGGCTTACGTCTTCGGAGTCCCCAAGATCTTCCTCACGGTAGCGGAGTATATTGAGAATGACGGACGGTGATGCGTCAGCCGCGAGAATGCGAAGTGCCTCAAGCACCGAGGATTTTCCGGTGTTGTTTCGCCCGGTAATTAGGTTGACCCGTCCCAAGCCCTCGATCTTCAGTTGCCGTAGCGCTCGAAATCGCTCGATAGCCAACGTGGCGATTTTCTGCTTCATAATTTCTACTCCTTCGGACGCATGACGCGTCGAGTTCAAGTCCTGTTCCCTCGCACAGCCGGACAGACTAGCATATCAAGTGGGTCAGTGACGATGACGCCAAGCGGGCTTCCCCTGCCTTCTCCGGCGGCCTTTGCCGCGAGTGCAGATTCGATGAGTTTTCTCTTATACGCCGTCATTTTGGTTCTTTGCTCTCTGTTCAATCAACATCGAAAATTTTGTCCACGCAACTTGTTCGCATGGCAGGATCGGTAGGTTCCGAAAATTCTTCGGTAGATTATCGGTCGATTCGCTGAGTCGGTCCGATGATTTCTCCGCTTCGTCGGATAATTATCGGTTGATTCCAGCAATCGAATCGCACGTGGCCCGCCCGCTCGGTGATAGATTTCGGCG
>JAUYJC010000561.1 GCA_030688735.1 Deltaproteobacteria bacterium | reverse complement strand
CATGCCGGAGCGCACGGTGATCCAGTGGGACAAAGAAGACATAGAAGAGCTGGGGCTTTTCAAGGTCGATCTCCTCGGACTGGGCGGGCTGACGCAGCTCGATCTCTGCTTCAAGCTTTTGCGCGAGCACCGCGGCGTCGAGCTTTCCATGGCGACGATTCCACCCGAGGATGAGGCGACTTTCGACATGATTTGCCGAAGCGATACGGTGGGGGTATTTCAGATCGAAAGCCGGGCGCAGATGGCGATGCTGCCGCGCCTTCGACCGCGCAATTTCTACGACCTGGTGATCGAAATCAGCATTGTCCGTCCAGGGCCGATCACCGGCGGCATGGTTCATCCCTATTTGCGCCGGCGCCAGGGCAAGGAGCCGGTGGAATATCCGCATCCGTCCTTGCAGCCCGTGTTGGAAAAAACTCTCGGCGTGCCGCTGTTTCAAGAGCAGGTGATGCGGCTCGCCGTGGTCGCCGCCGATTACACGCCGGGAGAGGCCGACCAGCTCAGGCGCGATATGGCGGCATGGCATCGCACCGGGCGGATGGAGCGCCACCGCGAGCGGCTGATCACGCGCATGCAGGCGAAGGGAATCGCGCCGGAGTTCGCCGAGCGGGTCTTCGAACAGATTCGCGGCTTTGGCGAATACGGGTTTCCCGAGAGCCATGCCGCGAGCTTCGCGCTCATCGCCTACGCCACGGCCTGGCTCAAGTGCCATTATCCCGCAGAGTTCGCCTGCTCGCTGCTCAACGCCCAGCCGATGGGATTCTACGCGCCGGCGACCATCGTCGAAGACGCCAAGCGCCACCAAGTGGTTGTGAATCCTATCGACGTGCAGAGCAGTTCATGGCAATGCACGCTGGAGCCCTGCGCGCAAAGCGACGGTGGCTTCGCCGTGCGCATGGGGCTGCGCTATGTAAAAGGGCTCGGTGAAGGAGACTGGGAATTATTGGATCAGGTGCGGCGCGAGGCCCCGTTTGCCTCTCTGGAAGATTTCGTGCGGCGCAGCCGACTTGACGAAGGAAGCTTGAGCGCGTTGGCGGAGGCCGGCGCCTTTGAAAGTCTAGGCGTTGACCGGCGGACGGCGCTATGGGACGTGCGTCGCCTGGTCCAGGTACGAAACCAGTCATTGCATTTGCCGACGCGCGAGAGCAAGCCGGCGTTCGATCCTCTGAGCGCCTTCGAAGGAGTCGGCTGGGACTATCGCCGGACCTCGCACAGCGCGCGGCGCCATCCGCTTGAGCCTTTTCGCAATATGCTGGCGGCTCACGGATTGCCCGACGCGCGCACGATCGCCGCGGGAGAAAACGGCTCGAAGGCGCGCTACGCCGGCTTGGTTATCTGCCGCCAGCGTCCCGGCACCGCCGGGGGGGTGGTCTTTATGACGTTAGAAGACGAAACCGGCTTCGTGAACGTGGTCGTTTGGGAAAGCGTCTTTCAGAAATACGCCCTGCTGGCTAAGGCGGTGAGCTTCCTCGGCATCACCGGCAAGCTTCAAGTCGAGGACAACGTGGTTCACCTTATCGCCGAAGAACTCTGGGAGCCGCGAGTCAAACTAAAACCGGCGGCGGTAACCAGCCGTGATTTTCACTGACTCCAGCGGCCAAGGCACCGCCTATGGCGGTGAGATGAGCAAAGGCTCTCCCGTTTTCGGGAATGGATTCACCGGAAAAACAGTCGCAGGCGCAATTTCGTAGGGCTGCATTTCTGGGCCGTAGACTATTGCATGAGCACGGTGGAATTGGATAATTGGTTTTGAAACAATTTGGCCTTCACAAGGAGTGTATACGGTGACGTCTACAAAGAATCAGCTGCGGCGAATCTTGTGGGGAGCGGCGACGGCGCGCACCCTGCGGGCGCACTGGATGTTGCACGAACTCGGACTGGATTACGAGACGCGGCCCATCGGGTCCCGCACCGGCGAGACGGCAACGGCGGAATTTACCCAACTGAACCCGCGGCAAAAAATACCTCTGTTGCAGGATGGCGAGGTCACCTTGGCCGAAAGTGCTGCGATCGTCACCTATCTGGCCGAGTCCTATGGACAGTCGGCGGGTCTGATTCCGCCCCCTTTGACCGCGCAACGCGCGGCCTATTTCGAGTGGTGCTTTTTCGTCATGACGGAGCTGGACTCGCACACGCTTTACGTGATCCGCAAGCACACCAACCTCGTTGCGATCTACGGCGACGCGCCCGCGGCGGTGCGCACCGCGCGGGAAGGATTTATTAAACAGGCGCAGGTAGCGGATCAGACATTGGCTCAGCGAGGACCGTTCGTTCTCGGTGCCTCGTTCACCGGCGCGGACATCTTGTTGGCCACCTGCCTCGGCTGGGCTGAGCGCTTGGAGGTGCCGCTTACCGCGACCCTGCGCGATTATCTGGAGCGCACGACCGCGCGACCGGCCTACCGTGCCGCCCACTTGGCCAACCAAAAAACTTAGCTGGGGACCGGAAAGAATGCAGCCTGCTCGAATTTAAGGCGCTCTTTGCCGCCAGTACCCAATGTGAAATCCAGCACACTTCGAGAAGGAACCGACAGCGCTCTTCAATGCGCACCGGGAGTTGCGCTGTGGGCTCATCCTCGAAAGTGAGGTATGACCTTAGCCGCGAATGCCTCGACCGTTTCGCCGTAAACCTTCCTCGCGGGCGTCAGCATGAGGTGTTCGACGCCGGCGGCCTTTAGCTCTTCAATCCGCTCGACGCATTCTTTGGGCGTGCCGGCAATCGAGAATCGGCGCACGAGATAGTCGTTGACGAGATCGGGATCGACGCGCTCTTCCATCGGCTTCATGACGTCGAAGCCGGCCATGAATTTCTTGACGCTGTCCAATTCCTCCGGGGGAACGGTTTCGTAGGTGAAACGAAAGTTGTGATGGGCACGGTTGGCGATGCGATTGCGGACGATTTTCCGCGCTTCGCTGCCATCATCGCGGACGCAGAGCATGCCGGCAGCGATGATCGCGACCTCGCTTTCCTTTCTTGCCGCTTCCATTGTCCCGTCGCGAATTTTTCCCTTGGCCCAATCGAACACCCTGAGATCGAAGCCCGTGCCGAGTATCACGCCGTCGGCGCAGCGGCCAGCCAACTGCAAGCCTTTGGGTCCCTCGGCCGAGACGTAGATCGGCGCCGGTTGGTTGATCGTAAAACCGAGGCCGATTTGTCCGCTCGGAAAGTTGACGGGTTGGCCTTGGGCGAGGTGGCGAATCAGTCTGACGCCTTCTTCGAATTGTTTTAGCGGCGTAGCCTTGAGCCCCTGGCTGTAAACCGGACCGTCGCCCGTGCCGAGGCCAAGGATGGCGCGCCCTTTGGAGATTTCATTCAGCGATGCCGCCGCGCCGGCGATTACCGTCGGGTGACGAAAGACGATGTTGGTCACGGCAATGCCGAGAAGAAGCCGCTTGGTGATCATGGCGCAACTGGCGAGGGTCTGGAATGAATCGATGGAGCTTAAATGACTTTCGCCGAGAAAGATGCCGTCGTAGCCCAGTTCTTCCGCTCGCCGCGCTCGCTGATGGATATCGTCGATGTTCTTTACGCCGCCGTGGACGCTGTGCAGGCTGAATTTCATGGTGCGATTCCAATCATAGAGGCATTAGGCAGTAGGAAGTTAATAATAGGAATGTTGATTTTGCCGCTGGTAGAGGCTCATGGCGGTCAAGCCAGTTTTTCATGCAGCCAGGCGACCACGGTCTTGAATATATTCGGTATCGCGCCCATATGGCCGCCGGGGAACAGGCGGATCGTTTTGGGATTGCCGTGTTCAAGCAGAAGATAGAAGTCTTCCAGCGGCACCTGCTTGTCTTCTTTGCCGTTGACGATCAACAACGGCGCGCATGGTTTGTCGAGCCAGCCTTGATCGAGCAGCGACAACGCCGGCATGACGGCGCATAAATCATCGAAGGTCTTCTTGCCGAAGAGGTTGGCGCGCGCTTCGATCAAATCGAAGAGATACGAATCGGCGTGGCGCGAGCGCTCCTGCCACTCGGGCTGAAAAAAATAATGAATCCCGCCGCCCCAGTTGACCGCGGCGCGCAGCTTATCAGGAGCCAGGTGAGCGAGTTTCGTCGACCAGTGGCCGCCGAAGCTCGCGCCCACGACGGCAATCTTGTCGGCGTCAACTTCCGGGCGCTTCAATAAATAATCCAACGTTGCGCTGTGCACCTGGTGCGCGTCCGGTCCGGCGAGCACCGGGCATTCGCCGGTTCCCGGGCTGTCCATGACGAAGCAGCCCCAGCCTTCTTTGACGAACGACTCCGCGAAGGAGTGGCGTTCTTCTTTCCAATTGTCGATGCCGCCCCAGTGCATGATCATCGGCGCGGGAAGTTTTTTCGGCAGTCGCAGGTGGCCGACGATGGTTTTGTCCTGAAAGGGAATCGACACGCGCTCGACCGGAATATCCAAGTATTTCGACGCAGCGAGAAACATTTCGCGCGTCTTGGCATAACCGTGGCGCTTGCCCGGTGTGCTTGGAAAGGGGTGGCGGGCGATGCCGTAGTAGCCGTAGGATTTGAGATAAGCTTCTTTGGCTTGAGCCCTGTCGCCGGATTTCTCAGCGCCGTTGGCCTGCTCTTCCCAGCGGGCACCCAGTGCGTTCCACGCCACGGCCCAAGCCTCGCCCTCGAAGGTGTTTATCTGCGCTAACGCTTCTTCGGCCTCCGCTTTGTCGGCGTGCAGGAACGGCGCCCGGTGGCCCACGCGGTTGCGGATATCAACTTTGACTTCAGCGACGGTTCTGGCTTTGTCCATAGCGCTTTGTGCCCGATGAGATTCTTTCGATTTTTATCAAAAGCGCAAGGCGAAAGATAGTTACGCTCTTCATGGTGGAGCCCCACCGGCATGCCCGTGGGGCTCCACAACACTTGACAGCCACACTCATTCGGTTTAGGTCTCGACTGTTCGAGCAGACCACATCCATCATCCGGATCGATCTACGCGACCAACGATGCCGGCGAGAGCTGGCGCAAGTGTTTGGTTTCGCAGCCCAAGCTTTATACGATATTTGATTGATAGCGGGAACGTAGGAGAGAGGATGGAAGATCGAGGATGGCGGATAGAGGATAGAGGATAAAAGCTGGAGGCTGTTCAATTTCAAGCCATGCCACCAGGGGAGATGAAATGCCGGAACCAAAGCCGTACCGATTACCGTTGACCGTAACTCCGGAGCGCTATGAGATCCGGCTGACGCCAGATATGGCGTCAGCGACTTTTGACGGTGAGGAAAGAGTTGCTATCCAAGTAAACGAGCCGGTGCGAGAGATTCGACTCAACGCTGCTGAGTTGGTAATCCAGGATGTTTCGATCAAGGCCAAGAGCGGCAAGACGATACGGGGAGATGCGATTCTCGATCCCGAAAACGAACAGGCGGCATTACAGTTCACGGAAACGGTGGGGCCGGGGCCGTGGGAATTACAGATAAAGTTCTCTGGCATTTTGAACGACAAGCTGCACGGCTTTTACCGAAGCACCTATAAGAACGCCACCGGCGAGGAGAAGACGCTGGCGACCACCCAGTTCGAGTCGACGGACGCCCGGCGCGCCTTTCCCTGCTGGGATGAGCCGGTGCTGAAAGCCATATTCCAAATCACTTTGGTGGTGGATGAACGATTGACCGCTATTTCCAACGCGCGCGTGATTCGGGTAACGCCATTGCCGGGCGCGGGGAAAAAGGAAGTCGTCTTCGCCGACAGCATGAAGATGTCCACCTATCTCGTGGCTTTCATCGTCGGCGAGTTCGAAGCGAGCGACCCGGTGATGGTCGGTAAAGCGCCGCTGCGCGTCTGGGCCGTGCCGGGGAAAAAGCCGCTGGCGAACTTCGGCCGGGAGATCGGCAGAGTGTCGCTCGAATATTTCAGCCGCTACTATGGCATTTCCTATCCTGGCGACAAGCTCGATCTGATCGCGATTCCTGATTTCGCCTCCGGGGCGATGGAGAATCTCGGCGCCATCACCTTCCGCGAAACCGCGCTGCTGGTCGATGAAACCAAGGCGACGCGCTCGGAGCTGGAGCGTGTGGCTGACGTGGTCTCTCATGAGAACGCCCATATGTGGTTTGGCGATCTGGTGACAATGCGCTGGTGGAACGGGCTCTGGTTGAACGAAGCGTTCGCGACGTTTATGGAAATGCTCGCCGTCGATGCCTGGAAGCCCGAATGGCGGCGCTGGGACAGCTTCACGGTCTCGCGCGCCGCCGCCATGCAAGTTGACGGTCTCAAGAGCACCCGGCCTATCGAGTTCCCGGTGGAAAAGCCAGAAGAGGCTGCGGGGATGTTCGACGTGCTGACTTACGAGAAAGGCGCATCCGTCCTGCGCATGCTGGAACAATATCTCGGCGCCGAAGCCTTTCGCAACGGCATCCGTCTGTACCTGAGCCGGCATGCCTATGGCAATGCCGAAACCACCGACTTGTGGGATGCGCTTGAGGAATCGACCGGCCAGCCGGTGCGCGCACTGATGGATACCTGGATTTTTCAAGCCGGTTTTCCGGTCGTCACCGTCGAAAGAGAAGGTAGCGAATTAGTCCTGAGACAGCAGATTTTTCGCTACCTCCAAGATAGCGATATGCCGGAACGCGCCTGGCACGTGCCGATATTCTTGCGTTGGAAAACCGCAACGGCCGTGGAAAATCGGACGGTGCTGCTTGCCGCCGCCACGATGCGGATCGAGTTGCCCGACGCGGCGGAGACCGTCGTCGTAAACGCCGGCGGTCATGGCTACTATCGCGTGCGTTACAGTTCCGAGTTGCTGCGTTTGTTGAAGCAGCATTTGCAAACGATGCTCTCGCCGGTGGAACGGTTCAACCTGGTAAACGACACCTGGGCCTCGACTCTTGCCGGCCTGACGTCGTTGACGGACTATTTGGAACTCGTCGATCTGCTACGCGACGAACAGGATCTCAACGTCTGGACCTCCGTGCTTATTTCCTGCCATCAACTCAACCGAATACTCGACGCTGCCCAGCGCGCGTCGCTGCAAGATCGTATCCGGGCGATTATTTCGCCCGCCGTCGAACGGCTCACCTGGTCGCCGCGGGGAGGGGAGACGGAGCTGGAGGGCCAACTGCGCGGCGATTTGATCGGGGCGCTCGGCACCGTGGGTGAAGATGGGGTTTGCCAGGAACGGGCGCGGGTGCTGTTCGCTCAATACGAAAAGGACGCGCGCGCCGTCGATCGCAATTTGATACCGGCCTTGGCGGCGATCGTCTCGCATACGGGCGGCGGCTCGGACTACGAGAACTTCGTCAGGCGCTTTAAGAGCGCGGCTACGCCGCAGGAGGAAACCCGCTATCTCTTCGCGCTGGCGAACTTTCGCCGTGAAGATCTCGTCGACCGAACGTTGCAACTGACGATCAACGGCGAGGTGCGCACGCAAAATGCGCCGTATCTCATGCGCGGATTGCTGCTCAACCAAGACGCCCGCGACAAAGCCTGGGTCTTCCTGAAAGCTCATTGGGACGAGATGCTGCGCCTTTATCCCGACAACTCCATCCCCCGCATGTGCGAGGGAATCATCGGCCTTGCGACCGCCGAGGTTGCCGGCGACGTGGAGAAGTTTTTCAATCAACACCCGGTGAAGCAGGGAGCGAAGCAGATGGAACAGCACCTGGAGCGGTTGCGCATCGCGGTGGCGTGTAATGAGCGCTGGAAGGATTTGCTCAGAGCTTAAGAACCGACGGCGCGAAGTTCAAGGTTCCTTATCAACACACAGCGGCGCGCATCTGCCGTCGTTACGCCGCTCTCGTTTCCATGATGTATTTGACCAGGAACGGCCAGACTGGAGTGGCATCCGCCAGCATCTCGGCGTAGATGCCGTCTGTGGCCGCTTTGCGCCAGGATTCGTTTTCGGAATAGGTGCACCCCGATAAATGGCCGTAGTGGGGCTTGTCGGGACAAATCCGAATACCGTAAGTGAACCGGCGATTGGGCAAAATCGGCCCCAGCCGTTCGTTGATGATCTCGATCAGCGGCGCAACGTTTTGCACGTTGTTGCGCGGCACGCCGCCGCCGATGGAAAAAATCCCAAAGCGCTTTGTCCCGGTGACGAGATTGATGAGCTTCTTGCTGTCCTGTTCGAGGTCCATGAGGATCGGTCGCTTGCGGCGCTGTCTCCGCTTGAGGTTATGGATGTAAAGATCGTTGCCCAACTCGGAGTCGATGAACGCCGGAACGAAGACGGGCACGCCGCGCAGATAGGCGGATTTTAGAATGCCACGGTCGTTGGGATAACGCTCGGCCAAATGTTTGCCGATGAGTCGATTTAGCACCGTCGGGCTCAAGAGCTTCGAGCCGTCGACGCGGTCGATGACTTCACCGATGACTTCCTCGACGGTGTCGAGATTGGTTTCCGGCTCAAGGGTGTCGGTGACGCGGTTGAGTTTTCGCTTAGCCAGCTCGGTGTCGTTGTATTTGGGGTCGTACTTGTAATGCTTGAGCCCGATCGACGAAACCAGTCCGTGCGCCATCAACGCGCCGGTCGAAGAGATGGCATGGATCATTCCCAACTCGATCATGTCGCAGATGATCAAATCCATTTTGCCCACGGTCATGGCCCCGCTGACGGTCAGAAAGCGGCAGCAATTTTTGTCGCTGATCATGGAGCGAAGGGCCTTGGCGCCACGGACGACCTGCTCGGCTAGGCCGCCATAGACGGCAAGGTTGGCGATGAGGGAGCCGGCGGAACTGGGTTCGCCGTCGATCCACTCACGCAGCGCGCCGTGGATGACCGGCATGACGAAACGCGGATCGGCGAACACGGCGTCGGGGAAATAACCATCTTTGATTTGTCCAGGGCGCGCCATGTCGAAGGGGTTGATGAAGACGGCCCGCGCCGGTCGCTTATAGATCGCCTCCGCGTTTCTTTCCGAGAAGGCTCCGACAACGATGACATTGTCGCCACGAGTTTTGGCTTTCGCATACTCAGACGGCAGGACGATCCGCGCGCACCATTGTCGTTTGACGAATTTCTGCAAGAGAATCCCGAGCGGAGAATTCTTCAATCCTCCGTAGATGACGACCGGTTTCCTTTTGGAGGCGATCATCTCGTGGATCGTTCTGGCGACTTCGCCCAACATGCGCGCGCCAAAGGCGCAGCGGCGCATCCCGTCGACAATATCGCCCACGGTGGCGCAGCGTCTCAGGTCCAGCGATTTGAGTTCTTCGAATTCCACGCTCTTTATAGTCCTTCGCTCATTTTCGTACGCCAATGTCGTGGTTCGTAACATGGCGGTTGCAGTCAGTCAATTGAGAAGGGCACGCTTCGGCCCCTAAGCGTGGCCAGACCGCGGAGGTTAAGGACAAAATTGTTCCAATGGGGTAATGCTTAGGCCAATTTGGGCAGCGAATCGGCCGGATAAAGGGCCTCGAGGTCGTTTGTGAGCAAGAAATGATGGGAGAATCGGGGGGCATAAAACTTGCTGACTACCTAGGTTTGGGCGGGGTCGAAAATATGAACAAGACAAAGAAATTGGGATTGATCCTGGCTTCTCTGGTTCTGTGGGGCGCTCTCCCGGCATATCCGCAAGAGTTGGATGATGTCTCCTCCCACGAAGCAATGGGATACCGAGACGGCGAGATTTCCGTCACGTTCGAGCAAACCCCCGTAGTCGTCGCACTTAACGTGATCGAGGCCTGGACCGGATTCCAGATTATCGTGCCCGCCGCGGTCGAGAGCAAGCTGGTAAACCTTCGACTCAACCGGTTGCCGTTGGAGCCGGCATTCCGTTCCTTGATTTCCTCCATCGGCTTTAGCAACTTCGCCTTGATGTACGATGCCAATGGACGTCCGAACCGCGCGGTGGTTCTGGACGCGCAACCGGAGGCGCTCACAAGCGCCGAGGACAAGTCGGACGATGCGGTCCCCGCCAGCGAGCCGTTGGCGACGGGGGAGCGCGAAAAACTTCAACGCGAATTGGAGCGCTGGCGCGAACTCAAGCAGGAAGAGCGCGGCCGCATTGAGGATCGGCTGAAATCATTGCCTCCATCCGATGAGCGCGAGCAGCTTTTGCAGGAGTACGGCCGGCAAATCCTAGGCGTAAAAAAGTAATCACTCACCCAAGGCGCGTAGCCGCGCGCGCTCCACAAGTTTGTTAAGGACAACGGCAGCAAACGGTTTCCCTCCACATAGGCTTAATCCAGATCCCTTGTCGTGAAATCGCCTGAGTCCGCGTAATAGTGTCTGTGGTCCCGGCACTTCATGTGAGTTCCTCTATTGAGGGCTCTGCGCGCCACCGCGGGCCGGTTCCAGTCGTTACAGCGGTTCCAGCCGTTCCAAACGATTGGAACCTTTGGAACGAATGGAGCGATTGGAACTATCGATCGTTAATTTGTTCTTGACGGGAATAAAGAAAATCTACTACTTTCCCCTTTATGATAAGGCTTTCCAGATAAATGGGACTTACCCGAGCATGGATTGATTTTGCGGACCCGGACCGGAGAATCTCGGGACACACGATCTCTTGAAGGAGGCGCATATGGCTAAAAAGAAGGATTATAGTTGCGTTCTCGTCGAAACCGACGGCGAGGGAATCACTTGGATCACGTTCAATCGGCCGGAAAAGCGCAACGCGATGAATCCGACTCTCCACATCGAGATGGAGCAGATCCTGTTCGAGCACGAGACCGATGAAGAAACCAAAGTCATCGTGCTCACCGGCGCCGGCAACAGTTGGAGCGCAGGGATGGATCTCAAGCAGTATTTTCGCGAGACGGACAAGGACCCGGTGGCGCGCTTCCGAGCGGTTACGGCGCACCGGCGCTGGGCGGACATGCTCACCTGGTCGCGCAAGCCCACAATCGCCATGGTCAATGGCTACTGTTACGGCGGCGCCTTCACGGGGCTGGCGGCCTGCGACATCGTAATCGCGTCGGAAAATGCGACCTTCGGTTTATCCGAGGTCAACTGGGGAATTCTTCCCGGCGGCAACGTGAGCAAGGTGTTCTGCGACATGGTTTCGTTCCGCAACGCCATGTTCTACGCCATGACCGGGCGCACCATCGACGGTCGCAAGGCGGCCGAGATGGGCATC
>JAUYJC010000537.1 GCA_030688735.1 Deltaproteobacteria bacterium | reverse complement strand
GAATCTGAATGTCATCATGAAGAGCTTGGTTTTAGGGGGAGCCTGGGTGGGCAAGCGGATGAAAGCGATTCGGTTTGGGGTGATCCATTTGCCTGGACGAATCCTGAGTCGTGCTCGGGGCTTGGTGGTTCGTTTGGAGAAGAAGTGTTCTGCCTATCGGCTTCTGATCGAGGCACGAACGAAGATGGCGGAACTTGCGGTCACGCCCTCGGGTTAGGCGTGGCTGGAGAGCAGAAGGGAGAAACGCGTTCCAGCTTTCAACCGCGAAGGGAGTAGTATGTCTGAAAAGTGCTGAAAATCACTATCAAGGACCTCTCAAGATGTAAATACTCCTAGGCCCAACTGCGGTCAGAGCTAGAAGCCGCTGTCAGAGAGGAGCGGCAACGCCGGATTCTTATGTCGCTATATTGGGTGGTGAATTTGGGGCAAAGTGTTTGCTTGACTTTTTCCAACGAATCAAGTTGGTAAGGGGTCATGGATGCGCTTTTGCGGCAAATTTTGAATCTGACCGATAAGGGGACTGCGGAGCAGCGCTGCGCGGCACTGCTGGTTTTAGCCGCTCTAAGAATCGAAAACGCCCTGGTCGTGAAAACGGTCGGCGCAGCAATCGCGCAACCCAATCCGGTGCTCAAGGACTTCGCGCTGCGCTACTTCGAGGAAGTTAAACCTAATAGCGCCCTGCCGCTCTTTGCGGGCCTGCTCGACGACCCGGATAAAGATACCCATGAGCGCGCCGCTCGATTCTTGAGCCAGGCGGGGCAAGCCGCGGTTCCGGCTGTGCTGCAATTCGCCGCCGGCGCGGCGCGGGCCGGTCAAGTCAACGCGGCGCGCGTGCTGTGCAAGTTAAGGGGCAAGGCCGCTTTCAATGGCCTCTTGCAAATGCTCGTTGCGGGCACCGACGAGTTCAACAAAACGGTCTGCGATTTGATGACTCCGGCGGTCCGAGAGCTGGACGCCAAGGAGCAGGAGCAACTTTTCGCTGAAGTCGAAGCGTTCGCGGCCAAGCTCGACCCCAACGAGCAGCGCCCCGCCGCGGTCTCCGCCATGCGCCTTATGGGCCAGCTCGGCCGCGCCGAGGCGCGCCGCTGGCTGTTCAAGTTTGTTGCACCCGAGCACCACCGCACGCTGCGCGCCCATGCGCTGGTCGCTTTGTTGCGTTGCCTGCGCGATCACGATCTGCGCAAGGAAGAATACGCCAAGCTCGTTCCCCTGCTCGAAGAAGCGGAGTTTTCGGAGCTCACGCGTCTGGCCATCGATCTGCTCGACACCCACGACCTGCCCGGCGATTCGCGCCATCTGCTTTCCCGTCTGCTGGAGAGCCCGCACCCGGACGTGCAGAAGTTCGCGCTTCGGAAAATGGCCGACTTCAGCACGCCGGCGACCGTGCGCACGCTCATCGAACAACTGGGCGACCCCGATTATCGCAAGCGCGACGTGGCGGCGAGTTCGCTGCGCAAGATTCCCGAAGCCCGAGCCGCGCTGCTCAAGGAACTGATGGCCTGCGACGACGCAAGCAAAGCCTGGAGCATCGCCGAGTTGCTGCCTTCTTTCGAGGGCAAATGGCGGCATGATGTTTTGATCGCGCTCTGGAAAAGACTCCACGTGGCGATCGGCGCCGAGGACCGAATTCAAACCGCCTTTTTGCAGGTGCTCAAACTGGCGGACCCGAATTATTCCTACGAGCAGCTTGCAGCCGAGGCCGCCAGACTCGCCAAGGCGAAAAAGTTTAAAGAAGCCGCGGCGTTTCTCGCGCCGCTCAAAGAGTTTTCGGAATTCAAATCGGAGGACAAGTTCCGCCTCGCGCTGGCGCAACTCAAGCTTCACTCGCACACGCTTTCGACCAACCGGCACCATCCGGCGGTGGAACTCCTCGCCGATCTCCACCGCAACTCGGCGTATCCCCTCTTCGACGCGCTCAAGAAGGATCGAGCCCTTGAGGCCGAGGATCTGTTCAACCTCGGCTTCCGTCTCGTCGAACGGCACGGCGACGAGCGCGGACTAGGCAAAGATCTCCTGGAACATGTCGCTAGCAAATTTCCGCGCAATAAAATCGGCAAGAACGCCAAAAACAAGCTCAAGCTGATTTCGTGGTGAGCGCTGCCTAAAAGGGAGAGTGTCATGGCGAAGCACGCATCGGTGCAGATCTGCAAGGGCATTAAAATCCTATCCTTCATCCTCCTGATTTCCGCCTTTACGTTTTCTGCCGCCGCGGCTCAGGAGCTTAACAGAGTCAGGTTTGGTTATCCGTCCCTCGGCTTCCGGCAGGGTCATATCTGGGTCGCTAAAGACGAGGGGCTATTCAAGAAGTATGGACTCGACGTCGAACCGATCTTCTTGCGCGGCGGGCAACTGGCGATTCAGGCGCTTGCCGGCGGCGATCCGCCGATCATGAGCATCGGTCAAGTGGTACAAGCCAACCTCGCCGGCTTCGATCTGGCGCTGGTCGCCGGCGTGGAAAGCTACTACGACTCAACGATCTACGGCCGCGGCAATGTGACCCGGCTCGAGCATCTGAAGGGAAAACGGCTGGGTATCAGCGGCTACGGCGCCGCGACGCACTTCGCCGCGCTGATCGTCGCGAAGCATTTGAACCTCGACCCGAACAAAGACCTTACACTGGTCCCCGGGGGGCCCGACGCCGAGCGCATCGCGGCCCTGTCCTCGGGCAAAATCGACGCCTCGGTTTTCAACTCATCCTCGGTTCCGATCGCCAAACGCATGGGCTTCACCGAGCTGGTCTACTTGCCGGACCTTGGCGTCGAGGTGCAAGGCAACGGAATGGCAACCACCCGCGGCTATATCAAAAGCAGCCGTGATATCGTGAAAGCAGCGCTCAAGGGTTACGTCGAGGGCATCAACTACGTTTTTCAGGACAGGGCGGCGACTCAATAAGTGTTCGCCAGATACATGCGTACCAACGACGCCGAAGTTCTCGAACAATCCTATCAGGTCTACCTAATTGTACTGTGTTAAGAACGGCTATTTCCCCTGGAGTAGGGTTTTCCGCAACACGGGCACTGACACAGGCGTCGGGCGATGGCCCTTGCCAGACGAAAGCGTGTAGTGGCGATCGACCAAGGGATGTGCCGCTGCATCGGGG
>JAUYJC010000288.1 GCA_030688735.1 Deltaproteobacteria bacterium | reverse complement strand
ATCGGCGGCAGTTTCAATTTTGCGCGGCATGTCCTATGTGTGCCATAGGGCATACATGCCTGTCAACTAAAAAATGAAAAGAAGTGAAGAATTCTTTGATTCAGCAATAAGTTGCGAGTTTCGCGACAGAAACTAGCTATGTTGGTTGAATGGGTGGGAATGCATGCATTGGGTCGCTGGCGGTACACCGCGAGTATGCCGCTTGTGCCCGGGCTCGGTATCGGCGCTGTCCCGATCGCGCAAATGCTCTTTCTTCCGCCGCTGATATTCCGCATAGCGGCCGTTATAGGATCAAAGAAAAAATTTAAGTCGTCACAGTTATAAAAATTGTCTTGTGCGACTGGAAGAAGGAAGGGAAGTAACCCGCTGACGGGAATTCATTGCACGTTGTCTCCGATTGGACCTGTAATCCGAAGAAGATTTACGAAAATTAGCCTAATTGATTGTCTGCACAGCCAAGGTGCCGCCGGAAACTGAGAAGACGACACATACCTTGCTGATGGCAGGAAGAAGTCGGAACTGAGATAAGCATTGTCTGACATTTAAGGTTTGCGACAGCGCAACCGGACGCGATGCGGTAAGAGTGAAGCGCCGGACGGATTGACTTTCGGTCAAGAAGGAGCAAAGATCAAACTAATGAAGCGGGCCAGAAAGAATCTAGTTGTTTTTGGTCTCGTCCTGTTCTTCGCGTTCGGAGTTTTGTGCGCGAGTATGGCCGCTCCCGGCCAATCTCTTGCCGCGGCCGCGGTAATCGGCTGCTCGCAAAATAGCGGTGGGATGGCGATGAATGGATGCGAGTATCCCATCTTTTGCGGATCTAGCTCGTCCTCCGATCTTCGCCTCACGCTCAGATCGCCTCGTCCCGACAATCTTTCCAAGTACGTCCTTATTGTCGTTCTCGCAGATGTTTCGACAGACGCTTCCAGCAATGCCCCGTTCATGCAAGCGAACGGGCGGGCGGGCGGCTCTCCCCCCACACCACACAAAGTTTCCATTCATCTTTTCAATTCCGTGTTGAACCTCTGATTTCGCGCCCTCTCTGAAATTCTCGGGGTTTTAATATAATTTCAGGTCTTCTATTCGGGAAGAACTGAGTTCTCTAATTGTTCCAAGGAGGATACCAATGAAAACAATCACTTTGGCTGTTTTAGTGTCTATTGTTCTCTCAGGACTGGCTCTCGCTTCTCAATCGGGCGATCAGAAGGATCATACGGCCATGATGCAAGAAATGATGAAGGGAGAAAAGGGCATGGAAGGGATGAGCGGGATGGGTGGAATGATGCGCATGATGAAGATGATGGATCAGTGCGGCGCGATGATGGAGTCCACCCACGACCAGGGTGAGAAAGCTAAAGAAAGCCAGAACCAGTAAGCCGGCTGGAGCAGAGGTCTGGGATCCCTGCTCCAGCATTTGGAGACAAAATGATGATGGACGGCATGGGCATGATGAGCTGGGGCGTGTTCAACTTCCTTTTGGGATTGTTACTGATCTTTGTCTTTGTCGTCATAGTCGTCGTAGCCGTGAAATGGCTGTGGGGGAAGGGGGCGCCCTTCGTTACGGAACACCGAGAGGGCGCGTTGGACATTGTGAAGAAGCGGTATGCAAGAGGCGAGATCAACAAGGAGGAATTCCAGCAGATGAAGAAAGATATCGAGTAATCTCTATGGCCCGATTTATGACATCGATGGTGGCACTGCTACTGATTGTGACTGTGTGGTCCGTCTACGATCATCACGATCGCTTCCCGGCTGTTCTAGCTCAATCGGAGATCAAGGTTGGTGAAAAGCTCTACCTTGAGAATTGCGCTGCGTGCCACGGTCAAAAGGGAGACGGCAAAGGACCGGAGGCTAATCGACTAAAGACCAAACCGAGAGATTTCACCACCGGCAATTATAAGTTTCGCTCAACTCCTTCGGGATCTCTTCCTCTGGATGACGACATCTTTAGGTCGATTTCTAGGGGCGTAAGGACTACGAGCATGCTGGCGCAGCTTCACCTTTCCGAGGAGGAGAGGTGGGCTGTGACCCGGTACATTAAGACATTCTCGGAGCGATTTAAATCCGAGAAACCTCGTAAGCCGATTTCAATTCCGGCGAAACCGTCTTTCAATGCCAAGTTGGTTGCTCTCGGAAAGGTGACGTATGAGGAAGCCGGTTGCGGACAGTGCCATGGTCCTCGGGGTAGAGGAGACGGTCCGTCTGCAAACGAGCTGAAGGATGAATCGGGAAATTCTATCATTCCGACAGACCTGACGCTCAAGCCTTTCAAGTCAGGCTCGAACCCACAGGATCTTTACCGAACCGTTAGTACCGGTCTCAACGGAACTCCGATGCCTTCGTATGCCGAAGCGCTTGCGCCAGGAGAACGATGGGCGGTCGTTTCGTATTTACTTTCGATTGCGACACGCGATCGGCCGAGAGGGATGATGGGTCTTATCGAAGAAGAATCGGAAGGGATGAGAATCGACATGCAAGCTGCGATGGCCGGGATGATGGGCGGCAGAGGAATGATGGGACGAGGGGGCGGGATGATGGATAGGAATATGCGTGACATGATGAAGGACATGATGGGGAGATAGATATTATGGAGAAGACATTTATCTTGTGGATATTGGTTACGGCAATCTGGCTTAGTGCGCCGATAGGTGCCGTAGGTCAGCAAAGAAACTCACCGGCCTTTGAACACATCCATTCGCTCACTATGGACTCTGCCGGGCAAACGTTATTCCTAGGCGCGCACACCGGGCTCTTTCACAGCGATGACGGCGGCCGATCCTGGAAACGAGTGCCCATCTCGGCCAAACAGGCTCATCTCGACGTGATGGCTGTTACGCCCGATCCGCGAGAACCCAAGACAATTTATATAGGCACACATGAGGCGGGGGTGTTTAAAAGCACCGATGGTGGCGCCACGTGGAAGCAGGCGAACAACGGCCTTGTGGGAATGGATGTTCACGGCCTTGCCATAGACCCCAACACTCCTCAAAAGTTGCATGCAGCGGTCAGAGAAAAAGGGGAGGGAGTTTATAGGACGACAGATGGCGGCGGTAAGTGGACTCGCGTGGATGATGGGCCTCAAGGAGAAGTCAAGGTTTTGAACTCGGTGAACATCTCGACGGGAATGGGAGGGATTTTTCTCTACGCCGGCACCTCTACGGGGCTACAACGTAGTCCTGACTGTTTCTGAGGGTGGAATACAGTGGGCGGTCTGCCTACTAATCGGACGGTGAACGGTTTCGCTGTATATCCTGAAAATTCCAAGATCATGTTCGTGGCCATGCGGGACGGTCTCTTTAAGAGCACGGACGCCGGGGTGTCTTGGAAGGGCGTCGGAAACGGGCTTAAGAACCTGGCGGCAGTCACTATCAATCCAAAGAAACCGAACGAAATGTATCTGTCGACAATGGACGGCACAATTTATGTGAGCGCAGACGCAGGAATGAAATGGAAAAAGCAACAGTAGAAAATTTATCGAAAACAAAGAGGAGATTTTATGTCTGAGCAGATCCTTATAGAGGAAGAAAAGATGCGCGCGGAAAATCCAACTGCAGTTGCCGTGAAAACTGAAGACGGATCGGCCGCCTGCCCGATGCAGGGAAAGGGATGGCTTAAAGGAACGCTTGGCATGGCGATCTGTTGCGGCGCACCTCTTCTTCTTGTGGCCGCGATTGCGTTTTTCGGCTTGTCTTTGGGAGCGATTGCAAGCGGGGCTCTGAGCCTTGCGGCAGTGTTGGCTTGTCCGGTCGGCATGTTCCTGATGATGCGCATGATGAGCAAGAACAAAAAGTAGACCCGTTCAGGAGGTTTGACTATGAACGGTCGGGAGAAAGAACAGAAGGAAAAAAAGAGGGGCATCTGGTCACGGAGAGATTTTTTTACCCGTCTGGGCTGGGGCGGATTCGGTGTATTTGGGTTTCTTTCTCTTGTCGGATTTATTCGCTCTGCATTTCCGCGGGTTCTTTTTCTGCCGCCGACAAGATTTAGAGCAGGCGAGCTAAACGACTATGTTCTGGGCGAGGTCAATGAAAAGTTCAAGCAAGAGTATCGCGTCTGGATCGTGCGAGAAGAAGCCGGCCTCTATGCTTTGTTTGCGAAGTGTACTCATCTAGGCTGCACCCCGCGATGGCTACCAGCCGAGAATAAGTTCAAATGTCCGTGTCATGGCAGCGGCTTCTACAAAGACGGGACCAACTTTGAAGGCCCGGCCCCGAGGCCCTTGGACAGGTTTAAGATCGAGGTTGGAGAAGATGGACGGCTCGCCGTGGATAAGGGGGTCCTATACCACATGGATGCCGGATTAGATCCCGACGATCAGTTTCCGCAAAGCATTTTGCGAGCATGATATCTTTTTAGTTTGAGCTGTAGGCAAATAGGAAATTTCCGTGGAAATAATACGGGAGACGATGCAGCAATGGTACGTGGTTCTGAGCCAGATCAGTCTTTCGCTCAGCGTCCCGATCAAGCAGGTGGCGGACGGGATTCAGATTCCGTTATTAACCGCTCTCTTACTTGGTTTTGTCGGGTCCCTGTCGCCGTGCCAGCTTTCGACGAATCTTTCAGCGATGGCCTATGTTTCCCGGCGGCTTGACGGGGGCCTCTGGAGCGAAGCATTCGCCTATAGCCTGGGCAAAGTATTGGTCTACATGTTGACGGGAGGAGCCGTGATCATTCTGGGCCTCAGACTTGAACAGGCTGCTATTCCACTAGCCGTGGTCGCGCGCAGAGCCATTGGCCCTCTGATGATCTTCATTGGGCTCGGTCTTGTTGGACTTATCCGCCTGAGGGGAACCGCTGGTAGTAGTTTTGCTTCCTGGCTTCGCTCGCGCCTCCCCGGAACTGGAATGCCCGGCGCCTTCTCTTTGGGAGTCGTTTTCTCGTTTACATTTTGTCCGACTCTTTTCTGGCTTTTCTTTGGGGTCATGATTCCCCTGGCACTCATCAGTAACGGCGGATGGACTTTCCCAGGAGTGTTTGCAGTCGGAACAGCTCTTCCGCTCATTTCTTTTGCCGCTCTTGCTTCTTCCGGCAGTCAAATGAGCGAGAAACTCAAAGAGAGGCTCAAGCGCTCGCAGAGCCTTGTGAGTCGGATATCGGGGGCGATCTTTATTCTGGTCGGTATCAACGACACGCTGACATACTGGTTTCTCTAATTCTTAAAAAGGAGGGGCGATTGTGAAACTTATTACGGGGCTCTTAGCATTCTTAGCGGTTTTGTCCTCGCCTCTATCATCTCGTGCGGCCGATCCCTACGAAGCTTTTTCCGTGATTCGGCAGCAGAAGAGGGCGGCGCCGGAGTTTTCATTGCCGCAAATTGACGGCAAGACAGTGAGCCTTTCTGATTTTAGGGGGAAAGTTGTTCTCTTGGGATTTTTCCAAACCTTCTGACCGAACTGCCGGCGGGAGTTGCCCACCAAGGAGAAGCTGTTTGGGGAGTTCAAGGATAAGGATTTGATGATTTTAGCTGCGAGCTTTCAGGAACCCGAGGATTTAGTCAAAGACTTTCAGAAGGAATTCAAGCTCAGCTTCCCGGTTCTCTTTGATCCCCGGGGAGAAGTCTCTGAAAAGTACAAATTCAGAGGCCACCCTGCGACTTTTCTGATCGACCGCAAAGGATTTCTGGTTGGGCAGGTTTTAGGTGAAAGGGACTGGTCCAGTCCGGAGGCAAAAGCGCTCGTCACGGATCTGTTGAGGAAACCTTGAAGGGCGGAGATTAGAGGCTATGTGTCACATTCTTTTTGTTCTCCCGCTGATCGGGTTGGTTCTGTTCCGGGTTCTACCTTTACAGCAAGCCATGCTCCTTTACTCCCTGATCCTTATTGTCTGTGCGGCCCTTTACTGGCTCATGTGGAAGGACTTCTGGAGACCGGTGACCACGGGTGCTGAAGGCATGATCGGAGGCAAGGCCGAAGTGATCCAGAACGGGAATGGTACTTTAAAGGTCTTTTTCAGGGGCGAGATCTGGGACGCAATGTCTAAGGGGGAGCCTTCCGTTGGACAAAAGGTGGAGGTGACAAGAGTGGAAAGGATGACGCTTTCGGTTCGTCCTGTTGGCGAAGCGCTGACAAGTTCTATTTCGGGAAATCAAAACCATCATAAAAACAAAGAGGAGGTGTAGCAATGGCAAAGTATCTTTTGATCGAATCGAGAGACCCGTTTGATAGCTCAGATTCACAGTATTTTCCTGAGCTAGTCCAGGGAATCTCCGATCGGGGAAATGATACGGTCCTTTTCCTTGTGCAGAACGGAGTCCTCCCGGTGCGAAAGGGATCGAAATACTGCGAAGCGATGTCGAGACTTATAAGGAACAAAATCAAAGTCCTGGCCGATAGCTTCTCGCTGAAAGAGCGGGCCATCAGCAATCTTGTTGAAGGGGTGGAGATTGCGGACATGGATCGGCTTCTGGATCTGCTCTTGGAACC
>JAUYJC010000527.1 GCA_030688735.1 Deltaproteobacteria bacterium | reverse complement strand
TCTCGTTGGAGGATCATTCACGCCGAGGCGCGCAGACCGGCACTCCTGGCGGCACACGCGTTTTTTTGTCTCCGCGTCCTCCGCGTCTCCGCGTGAGTTCCCTGATCTCAGCAGCCACTCGTCATCCATCGTGAAGCCCTTGACGAGATACTCGCTCAAACGCGCGGTGGCCCACTGGCGGAACTGGGTGCCGCGATGGCTGCTTACCCGGTAGCCGACGGCAAGGATGGCGTCCAGACTGTAGTGCTCCACGTCGCGAGTGACTTCGCGTGTGCCCTCCCGGCGAACCATCCGGAATTTCCGGATAGTTGCCTCCCGGCTCAATTCGCTCTCTTCAAAAATATTCACCAGGTGTTCGTTAACCGTCCGTACATCCTTTTGGAAAAGCTCGGCGATCAGTGCCTGCGTGAGCCAGATCGTTTCGTTCTCAAACCGACACTGGATGCGCGTACGGCCATCCTCCGTCTGGTAGAGGACGATGCTGGATTGCGGCGGTTCGTTGTCGGGCATGGTCAATTCCTAAAGTTGGCCGGTGAAGGCGTGGTGCAGCAGCGACTTCTTCAACGCCTCCAGCGCGGCGATCTTGCGCTCGTAGATGGTGGCGAGGCGTTGGGTTTCTTCGTGGAGGTCGTCGAGGTTTGCCGCTAGCTCTTTTTGCTTCTTCACAGCGGGCAACCAAACCTTGTACTCGAACAGGTGCTCTCGATTGACCTTCGGCATTCCGGCGCGGGCCGAACCTTGGATGGCAAAATCGGTGAAGCGTTTGCTGAGCAACAGGTGGAAGAGATAGTCGCGGGTAATCTCATTTGGTAACGGTGCGAGCGGATACATGTCTGCGCTGCACAAGCCATCGAAGTCCGGACGCGCCACCTTCATAAGGTAGGGACGAATCTTGCTGTAGAGCACCATTGATTCGTCGAAGAGAAACTTACCAGAAATCAGACGTTCTTCCCGTGCAGTCTTGAGTTCAACAAAGACACCGGTCTGTGACTCGATGTTTCCCGCTCCGACGTGGATCAAGTCGAGGAACTCCTTTTTGCGAGGGTCAACGAGGGTTGAGGTGATCGCGCAGACTTCGCTTAACTTCTTCTCCACCCACCCCTCACCTCGCTGGCTGAAGACGGATTGGAGGTGGCTCTCGAAGATGGCGCGGGCGTTTTGGAGGTTCTTTTCGGCGTTGGCTTTGGCGGTGGCGATGCCCTCAAACGCTTCGTCGAGGATGCCGACGATCCGCTGCTGTTCGGGGAGCGGGGGAACTGGAATTTGAACCTCTCCAAGTTTGCTCCTGCTGATTCGTTTCCTCGTCGTACCGGTTGTTTCGGAATCGATATTCTTCAAATAGTCGCGCGATTGGGTATAGTAGTTGAAGAACTCTGGAATGAGGTGCTTCGGGTTGAAGCGAATTATTGTGCAATCAACGGCTGTTATCATCCGCTCGCCTGTGTCAGGCAGAATGCAGCTTCGCCCCGCTGGATCAGGCAGTCTCGAAATCAGGCAATCGCCCTCAAAAATTTCAGTGCAGCGCAGACGCTTGAAAGTCGCTTCCGAAATATAGCGGGCTTTCTCGGCTCGGTCTTTGAAGACGCCTTCGCCGACGTTGCCAGTTTGAATCAAGCGGATTCCTTCGGGCGATTGGTCTTTGCTTTCGACCCAGTCGCCGTCTGCAAAAACCTCGCACGCTTCCCCAAGCATTTTTGTTGGCCATCCATTCTTCTTCATACCAGTTCTCGGATGGTCTTCAGCACCTCCGCGCTCTCGGCGTCCAGCGCGGGGCGGGTGAGTCGTGGGCTGGCTCACCGCCGGCCTCCGGGTTTCTTGGGCGACGGTTTATGGGAGTCAGGGGACGGATGAGAGCCAGGCGGTTCAGTTTTCCGGGGAATCTGCGGCGGCTCATCATTCCCTTTTTTCCCCTGATTCCTATTCCGCCAGGCGAGACGCACACGCGTCATTCTCTCGCGCAGGCCACCGTGCTGCACGAAATCTTTCTCCAACCGGCGGATTTGCTGATCCAGCAGATAGTTTGTCTGGTGGATGAGGCAGATGGCGATGTTCGCGACCACTTCGGCGGGGCGGCTTTCACAGAACTCACGATAGGTCTCATAGGTCACATGGGACTTATTGCCGAGTTTCCTGACGTATTGCGCTTCCATGGAGTCTTTGGGCCAGAGCTTGAGATCGCGGAAGCGAAGGTAATCTTGGTAATCCACCAGCAGCTCTTCCAGGCTGGCGCGGGCCACGTTGGTCAGCTTGATCTCCATTTCCTTGGAGGTGCCGGAGGCTTTGCTGCCTTCCACGATGTTTTGTTTTCCCGAGCGGGCGGCCTGCACCATCTGGTCGATGGTGCGGTCGCCCTTTTTGAAAAAGCGTTCGCAGAAGCGGAAGGTGAGATCATAGACCACCTCTGCCTTTTGGTAGGAAAGCAGCTCCTGGTAGTTGCCGTGAGGTGGGATGAAGTTTTCTTCAGGCGTGCTCATAGGTCGTATGGGTCATATGAGTCACATAGGACTTATTTCAGCAAGCCCCGGATGTTCCCCAGCACCTCCCCGCTCTCGGCGTCCAGCGCGGCGATTTCGTCCATGATTGCCTCTGGGCTGCGATGCGTGATTTCCTCGCCGCCGTTCGGGTTCTTCACGGAGAGGTCAAAGGTTGTCGGGTCGATGCTCTTGGCGTCCACGCTCCAGGACTTGGGCGAGTCGGCGAAGGTCTTTTGCAGCTTCACGAACTCGGCCAGATCGTCGTCGTTGAGCGGGTTGGTCTTGCCGAGGCTGCGGCCGGGATCGAGTCGGTAGTACCAAATCTTGCGGGTCTTAGTTCCTTTCTCGAAAAAGAGCACGACGGTCTTGACGCCCGAGCCTTGGAACGTGCCGCTGGGGCAGTCGAGGACGATGTGGAGATTGCAGCTTTCGAGCAGGTGTTTGCGGAGGCTGACGGAGGCGTTGTCGGTGTTGGAGAGGAAGGTGTTCTTGATGACGATGCCGGCGCGGCCACCGGCTTTGAGGATTTTGATGTAATGCTGGAGGAAGAGGTAGGCGGTCTCGCCGGTGCGGATGGGGAAGTTCT
>JAUYJC010000518.1 GCA_030688735.1 Deltaproteobacteria bacterium | reverse complement strand
CGCCGAGGATCGGCTTGGCGGCGTGATCGATCAGGAGCTCGCCGGCGCTTATTACCAAAGCGAGAATTTCGACGGGGTGATCGGCGCGATGGTGGAGCGCCAGGTCGCGTGGACCCCGACCATCGCCAAATGGCTGCGTCCGCTTTCGCCGAGCGCCGAGCGCTTCAAAGAAAGAGAAAACCAAATCTTGAACGATCCCAATGCCGATCTCCCGCCGGCGGTCCGCACGGTGACCGACAACTCCTATGACAAGTTGCTCAAGCGCTACACGCCCGCGCAGCTCGACCAAGCCAAAGTCGGCTATGACAAAGCGAAAGAATTCATCCGGCGTTTCGTCCAGGCCGGCGGCATTCTGAAAGAAGGCTCGGACCCGCCCCGCGGCATGGCGGCGTTGCTTATGCATCAAGCGTTAGTGATGGACGTGGAGGCGGGCGTGCCGCCGATGACGGCGATCCAAGCCGCCACGCTCAATGTCGCGAGAACTTTCAAGAAGGACAAAGACTACGGCAGCGTCGAGCCGGGCAAGGTCGCAGACCTGTCCATCGTCGAGGACGACCCGCTGCAAGACATCTGGATGACGCAAAACGTCAAGATGGTCGTCATGGACGGCAAGGTCGTCGACATCGGATTCCACAAATACAAGAACCCGATTCCGTCATTCTACTCCTACCAGAGCTTGCCGCTGGACCTGGAAATATCGCCGCTCTTTCTCATCGAGGGATCCGGTCCCACGACATTGAAGGTACGAGGGGCGGGAGGCATGTGGCCGTTCCATCAAGTCATGCTGAACGGCCAGCCGCTGCCGACGAGTTTCGTCTCGAAGGATGAACTCAAGGCGATCATTCCACCCGAGACGATTCCAACGGCAGGCACGTACATCGTCACGCTCAAGTGCGAAGGAGAACCGTTCCCCGAGTCCCATCGCGCCCATCTGGTGGTGGGCTTCAAGCCATAGTGCACTCCGTTATCGGGGACGTTGGGTTTGACAAATCAAGAAAGATAGTCGAGTCGTAGAAATTTGAGCCAGTCGGCAAAAACAACAAAGAGAAAAAGTGAACGTCGGGACTATGCGCAAGACAATCCCACCTCCAAAAGAAATTTCATTCCTCGACGGCTTATTTCGGCTTCCGGGTCCGGCAAAAATTATATTTCCGCAACGGGTTCCAAAGGAGGAGACCATGGTACGCACAAAGAATAGCGGGCGGATTGGGTCCGCCGCACTGGGCGCGTTTTTGATCGTCTCGGCGGCGACCGGGACGGTATGGCCACAGGACTCACGGCTCAGCGACGCGCGACGGGAAGGAAAGGTCGTCTGGTATTCGGCAGCGGCCCTTGCCACCGCCCAGCGGGTCGCAAAACTCTTCGAGCAAGCCTATCCCGGAATCCAAGTGGAGCTTCACCGCTCGGGTTCAGAGCGGATTCTGCAGCGCATTATGCAGGAAGCGGACGCGGGGCTCAAAATCGCCGACGTCTATAATTCCTCGGACGTCGGCCACTATGCGCTGCTGAAAAAGAAAGGGATGTTGGCCAAATATGCACCCGCCGGCGCGGAGCGTTTTCCTCAAGGTTTTCGAGACCCGGATGGCATCGCTTTCGGCTGGCGCGCTTTTCTGATCGTGATCTCCTATAACTCCAAGCTCGTTTCCAGCGCGGATGCGCCGAAGACGTGGAAAGATCTCCTCGATCCCAAGTGGAAGGGAAAGCTCGTAACCGCTCATCCGTCCTACAGCGGCAGCGTCGCAACCTACGTGCTGGCGCTGGTGAATCTTTATGGCTGGGATTACTTTAAACAGCTTGCTCAGAACAAACCTCACCTGACGCAATCGGTTCACGACCCCGCGCAGATCGTCGCGGCCGGAGAGCGCATGATTGGGGCGAATGGGGCAGACTACTTCCTCTACACGCAAAAGAAAAAAGGCAATCCCCTCGGAATCGTCTACCCGCAGGACGGGCTACCGCTGGTGGTTTCGCCGTCGGCCATTACCAGCTTTGCGCCTCACCCCGCAGCCGCCAGGCTCTTCACTGACTTCATCTACACGAAGGAGGTTCAGCAATACCTGGCCGACAGCGAAGCGCTTTACGTGCCGCATCCGGAGGTGACGTATCCGTCGGACAAACCCAAGCTTTCCGATCTGAAACTCCTGAACGTCGATGCCGAGGAGCTGGAGCGACGGACCGAGGAGATCAAGAAGCGCTTTGTCGAGTTCTTCGGCGCATGAGCCAGCGGGGTTTTTACTTTTGCGCCGGTCGAGAAGGCCGCCAGCGGCCGTATAAGAGGAACGCTGCGAGAGGAGTCCCACCACCAGGGGGATCAGCGACATCGCGACATCACCGGTCATCAGCGCGAGCACCGTCGCGCCGATCATGACGATCAACAACCCGGCGTCAGCCCCGGCCGAATGCGCAGGAGCCCGGAGAGGATCAGGCCGAGCGCGTCGAGCACCTCGCACAAGGCAATGCCCCGCAGGAGTAAGCCCGGCAGCGGCTTTTGCTTTGTCATCTCTTCAATCGGCACGATCGAGTAGACCGCATATTTTGTAGCGCAGAGAGCTTCATTCATCCCGACTTCCGCAGTTGAACATGAGCGAGGGGCGAACCTGGGGCGGCGAAGAAACCCAGGGGTGCTGTTTCAAAGTCTTTTCTGGCGCTTGGCACAACGCCTTATTACTCCGACTAAATTCGCACAGCAGCGAGATCACTAGTGTCCGGGTGTTAGTTGAACAAATTTAGTTGATTAGGTGAATAAGCCTGAAAGTCATCGGCGACAATGTTGTTAAGCAGTTGATCTAATGGGATTCGCTCGAACATGGTCAGGCTCAAGATCTGTAACATTTCATACAAGCTCGCCGACAGGTTGAGTCGCTTTTTGACGATGGCGACGAGTACATAAACCGAGACGGCAATCCAGATTTGGGTTTTGACCGCGTTCTCGGAGGTGCCGAAGAAGACTTTGATACGAAGATGCTGCTTGATCCATTTGAAAAACAACTCGACCT
>JAUYJC010000512.1 GCA_030688735.1 Deltaproteobacteria bacterium | reverse complement strand
GGCCGAGGCGTTGGCGTAGACTTTTTTCGCGGTGGCCGGATCGAGATTAAACTCCGATGCGAGAAAGGCGATGGCCTGGTCCTTCTTTTGTCGGTAAAGATGAACCGACGCCAACGCGGCCCGCACCATTCGTCGTACTTCGCTCGGCCGGGTGCGGATTTTTTTATCGCTGGTGATAATCCCATTAACTGTTGGGGCGTCCGGAACCTCCTCGCCAAGAAAAGCCAGCGAATAAAACCCTTTTTCTTCGGCCAGCACCGAATGGGGAGGCGCCATGACCGCGCCGTCCAAAACGCCCGCGGCCAGCCCCTGAAACCCGATGGGAGAGATCTGCCCGGCAACGTAGGTAACGTCCTTGTTCGGATCGAGGCCGCGTTTTCTGAGAAAGCGCTTCAGGACCAGATGGGGAGTGTCACCGGGAAAACTGACGCCGATCTTCTTGCCTTTGAGCATGGCGGCGTCGCGAATGCCCGGTTGGGTCAGCAACCAAAATGCCGCTTTGTCGTCCAAAGCGAAAATAAGCTTTAGCGGGAAACCGCGGGTCGCGCCGCGCAGCGCGGCGCCGCCATGGGCGATATAATCAAGCCTTCCGGTATTGAGGCTGGCGATCGCCAAATCGGTGCGCAGGACGTGAATTTCCACCGCCAGGCCTTCGGCGGCGAATACGCCTTCTTTGATCCCAAAATAAATCGGCATGTATTGCACCGCGACCACGGGCACAGCGAGACTAACTTTGTCTAAGGCGAGAGCGATCGGCGCAATATCGACGATGCAAAGCAAGCACAATAGCAGGGCCCGGCGGATGGGCAGCGTGGAACGGATATTAAATGGTTTCATGGGCGTTCATGAGGACAAAGCGCGGGCGTATCCAACTGATGAGCGCGGGTATGAGCAGCAGCCCGCCGAGCATATTCATCGTTAGGATGATGAGCAGTTGATAACCCATCTCCGCTTGGAAACGCAGCGGAGAGAAGGCCCAAAACGCGATCGCTGCAGAAATTAAGAACGCGGTATAGAGAACCGCCTTGCCTGCCGTCGCTACGCCGTCGATTAAAGCGCCGTCGAGATCGTTGCGTTGGCGGCGCCGGTATTCCTCAATCGTCCTGGAAACAATATAAATCCCGTAATCTTCGCCAAAGCCGATGCCGAGACTGATGACCGGCAAGGTGTTGACGTTTAGCCCCACGTTCCAATACGCCATCAACGCCATGCCAAAGGTATTCGACATCAACACGACGCCGACGAACAAGAGGCCGGCCGTTAGGGAGCGAAAACCAAGGGCGCAGAAGATCAGCTGCGCCACGAGCATCAGGCCCAGCGTCATCTTGTCGGAGCGGGCAATAACCTCGTTCGCCGCGGCCAGAACGCCGACGTAACCGCTGGCCAGTTTGAACTCGGCGCCAGGCATGGGATGGGTGCGAATGAATTCATTGGCCCGCTGGATCACCTCGCGTATGGTGTCTCCTTTGTGGTCGTAAAGAAAAAACGTCACGCGACCGTGCTGAAAATTGTAGTTGACCCAGCGGTCAAAATCCCCCGGTTCGCTGCCGTGCTCTGCGACCATGACGATGCCGCCCACATCGTCGGCGGAACGGGGCAGGAGACCCCAGCGCGGGTCATTGTAATGCAGCACCGTGTTGATTTGCCGGGTAAGATCGGCCAGCGAATCGGTTCCGCCGATGTGCGGCGAGCGCAGCATATGACGCTGAAAAGCCTCGATGGTCGACAACACTTCGGGCGATTTCAAGGTGTTTTCCGCCGCGCCTTTGACGATGACGTAAAGATGATCCGTGCCCTGAAATTTTTCATTGATGTGCCGCACGCTCTGATTGTAAATGGAATCGGGCCACAAAAGCGGCGAGCCGGGGCGAGAGTCGCCGACGGTGAGGAAGCGATACCAATAGAAACTCCAAATGATAATCCCGCCAAAGCATGCCAGGACGACGATTCTCCCCACTCGATGGATGCACCCTCGCGTCAGCCGGCGCAGTGGCGCGTCCAGCCAGTGTCCCTCCCCGCCTTTAGGAATCCGCCGCGGTATCGGAAAATAGCAGCAGAGAATCGGATCGAGAATAACCACGGTGACGAGATTGCTCAGCACCCAGAAACTGCCCGCGATGGCGAGCTTGGTGAGAATCGGCATGGGCGCCACGAGCAGAACGGTGAGCCCGATGGCGTCCGTAATAATGGACACACCGCCGGGCATCATCAGACCCGCCGCCGATTCGATGGCGGCCTTTTCCTTGTCGCCGTAGCGCTCGAGCTCCTCGAAAAATCTTTCCCGAAACTGGATGGAATGACTGATGGTGCGCGCCGCAATGAGAAAGGGGATGACCAGGACGAGCGGCTCAAAGTTGTAACCCAGCAGCGCGGTAAATCCCGTTCCCCAGATGAATGTGACGAGAGCGGAAAGCACCGGGATCATGACGCCGTTGAGATTCCTGTAGTAAACCGCGAGAAGCGCGAGAATGCTCAGGCAGGTCAAGGCAATGATGACGGTGATGTCTTTTAGATAATAATAGATCCAGCCGTAAAGAATCGGCTCGCCGACGGCAAAAACACGAGTGTTGGAGTCTTCCGTCTCTTTGATCGCCTGCTGAACGCGGTGAAACAAAGCGGCATAATCCAATCGCTCTTCGTGAAATGCCGCGGAAATCAAAGCCGCCTTGCCGTCCCCGGATACCAGCCGCCCGACGATGGTCGGGTTCGCAAAGACGACATTGCGCAGACGCTCGATCCCTTCCTGGGTGCGCGGAACATCGGGCCACATGACGGGTTGAACTTCGATTCCCCAGGCCGTGGCCCGCACGTCCTTCACTTTCTGCCGGGCGATCGAGAAAATCTGGTAGTTGTTGACGCCGGGAATGCGTTCGACGGTTTCCGTCAGCTTCTTGATCTTCGTCAGCGTCGCTGGGTTGAAAATGTCCCCGGCGGAGGTCTCCAGCGAGATCAGGACGACGTTGGCGCCGCCGAACGTTTTCCAGAACTCACTATGGGTTTGGATGTACGGATGGTCCCTCGGCACAAGATCCGAGAAGGCGGTATACATCTCGATCTTGACCGCGTGGTAGCCGAAGAAAAGCGTCAGCAGGACAATGATGAGGAGGACGGCCAGGCGTTTCTTGACAATCCACTCGGCCAAGCGGGCCATCGGCTCAATGAACTCCGGTCGCGGGTCGGGTCAGAGCGATTTGAACCGGTGTCCATTGTCGACCGGCGTTGTCGCTCCGTAAAATCACCCCCCGGTTACCGACGATCAGGCCCGTGTCCTCTTTGCCAAAGGCGATGCCGTTCAGGTTTGACGGCAAGGAAGGCGCGCTCAATGCATCCCACTGCCGACTATCGATTTGGGATACAAGAACCGTACCCCGTTCGCCCACGGCAAATTTCTTCAAACCCGCCGAAGACGCAGAAAAAAGATGATTGCGCTTGAGATCGGCGGGGGAGGCGCCGTCTTGAGCGGCCACCTCCCACTTCTGGCCGTCGGGGCTGGTGAGAACGACTCCATCCAGGCCAAAAGCCCAAGCCGCGTGGGAGTTCGATAGAAGAAGCCGAAAAAGGTTACGGCTGGCGCCGCTGATGAAAGAAACCTCGATGGGACTGTTTTGCTTCGTCCAGGAGAGACCACCGTCGCGCGTATGGTAAATGCGGCCGAATTCCCCGACCGCCCAACCTTGGCGCGCATCGATAAAGCGCACGTCGTTGAGAATAATGTCCGCGCCGATGGAGCGGTCCTTCCAGGTTGCGCCGCCGTCATCGGTACTGATGATGGTGCCCCGGCTTCCCACAGCCCAGCCTTGGCGCTCATTAATAAAATCGAGGCCAAAAAGATGCTCGTCGGTGGGTGTTTGCTGCTTGTGCCAGCTCTTTCCGCCGTCGCCCGTGTGAAGAATGGTGCCGTAGCCGCCGGCGACCCATCCTTCATTTTCGCTGACGGCGCGCACGCGGAAAAGCGCTTCCGTGGAGCCGCTCTGTCGCAGTTCCCAGGTCACGCCCTGATCCTGGGAACGAAGGATGGTTCCATGATAACCCACGATCCATGCGAGGTCGCCATGCATCGCGACATCGTAAAAATTATCGTGGAAGGCCGGCTCCCGCTCCGACGACAGAACAGTATCCGCGTGATTCGCGAACGGAGAAGAGAAAAGGCTCCAGGCAAAGAGCGCCAGAAACAAGGACGAGATAGCCACGGTTCGGAGCAACATCATGATCGTCTCCAGATGACCCCATCAGACCCTATTTTCTACTCGATACTGCCGCCGCGCATGATGGTTTGCAGCGTCGCGAGGCTGAACATGCTCGCCGGGTAACCCTGATTGTAGGCCCGCGTGGAGGTAACAATCGTCGAGCGGCCGTTCTGCACGTTGACGATGGTCACGTCTCCAACCGACCAGACCTCACGGCCGTCGGCAAGCTTGACCGGCGTGAACATGCCAAACTGTTCCTTCCAGTAATCTCCCTTTTTGTCCCAGATCAGCGTCCAGTGGGTATCGAAAGTCATTTTGTTGAGGTGCAAAAGCTTTCTCGGATAGCAATAGCTCGAGTCCTTAGGCGTGACCTCCAGGACATAGGTATCCACGACTTCCCATTTCTCATTCAGCGGCAGATAGTCCCCTTGCTTGCGGTCAAAGGGGAGTTTTTCCTGGCTTAAGTTCGCCAGAACCTTTTTCTCGCCGAGAAATTTGTAATTGAAATCGGTTATCTTGCCGTTGAAGCTATTGATGTCGTCCAGGTTGAATTCGCTGGGAGCCAGCGTCTGACAGCGCTGCGTGGTCGACGCGCGGCGGATACGCCGGATGCTGGGGATATAAATATAGAGATCGTCTGACTTCTTTGGATCGCCGTAGCGAATCTCCAGCGTCGTTGTGCCCGCGGCATCGCGGGGGTAGCTATCGACGCGCAGCTGCATGTAGTCGATGTGCTCGTAGCCGGGAATGACGGGCTTGGGATTCGAGGTATAGCGCGTTCGGGGAAAGAAGAAATAAGACACCAGGTCCGCGCGGCGCTCGGAGCCGTCCTTTTCGATGGCGGCCCGGATGATCTTGCCGCCTTTAACCGCGCCGCCGGTTTTATAGTCATCGCCTAGCCAGCGCCAGGAAAAATTCCAGGCGAGCTTCTGCCCGATCTGAGGATCGTTCAGGTCGAATTTGGGGAAGGGCTGGCCGGCCACGTAATTGAGCAGTTCACCATTGGGGCCAAGCGCGACTTTGCCGGAATATTTTTCGGTTGCTTCGAGGTATTCCTTGAGCGGTCGATAGATCTTCGGCGCTTTGATCTGGATCGTGTGGCCCTGCTTGATGCGGTTGAGGAAATTTTCACCGACCATTCCTTGCGCTCTCTGCCAGTTTTGCGGGCCGATGGTGTCTCCGGGGTTGAGGTCGACTTCCGCCGCATGAGCCATCAACGCGAGTGACAAAATCATGATAGCGGAAGCGAGAACGCGGCAAATTGCGGAAAAACACTTGCTCATGGGTTCACCTTTCACAGATAAGTTCATTTTTGGCGTGCGCTCCCATTCCTAGAATTGATAGCGCATTTTCAGAAAGACCGAATCTTTTTCGTCAAAAAAGCCGAACGACTTGAATTTGTTGCGTCCGCCGTAGAAAGCGCCGACCAGGCTGAATTTAATCTTCTCGTTTCCCGGCGGCACATAACTGATGGCCGGGTTCGCGGTCCAGTAGCCGTCGGGATCATAACCGACAAATACGTCCGGAAGTATCGTGTCGCCTAAGTACCCCGTTCCGATTCTGAAGGTGAGCGTGGTCGAGACTCTATTGATCTTTTCTGCGGTCGAAAACGGGTGAATCCCGTCCTCGTGATCGAAGATGATGCTTTGAAAAATCTGAAAGGAAAGACTAAACGCGCGCCACGGATCGTCGGGGTGAAGGAACGGTATCAGAGTCGTACGATCGAAGCCCAGCGCATATCTAAGGGTATTTTTTTCTACGACGCCGCTGGGGTGGCGCGGATCCAGGGTCGCTCTGAGACCGAATGCACCTGGAAATTTTGCGATGTTATAGGGCTTATCCGGCAAGAAGACCACTTCTCCCCTGACCGTGGTGTTGACCGGGATATCCAAAATATCGCCTACCGGATAGTTAAAATGGCCGGCAAATATGTTTGTACGATCGTTGACCAGCCGCAGACTGACCACGCTCGGAGCACGACCGGCCAGACATGGACCGGGGACCGGTGCAGAGCAGCTCACGCCTTTTACCTTGAATACCATGTCCGTTGACTGCGGGTTAAACCCCCAAATATAACCCAATCCGAAATTTAGTTTTCCAAGGCTATTGGTAATCCTCGCGCCGATCTTCCAGCTATCTCCAGCATCGGGAAGTTCTCTACCTGTGCTGGGGATCACAAGGCATGAAATCGAGACTGGAGGGACCGGACCGGAACAAGCGGGGTTGAGGGAATTGGCAAACATATTACCGAACGCGTTCCGCCCTAGGAAAACCAAGCGCGTTTCGGGATGCGCCGACCACCTTCCATACCTAACTTGGCGGTCGCCGGTATCATTGCTGCCGACAATCTCATCAACTCGCTGTTTCGCGTCATCGAAAAAACCGGGTAGGGCGAAGAACTCAAGGATCGTATTGGTTACCGGTTGTATAGTGTAGAGCGTTCTCAATCCCCATGAGGGAATTCGCGTCTCGTCAAGATTGAAGAGATTGGGCGCCGCAGGAGGTGAAAACGTGAGATCCTGGGGGTTGATGAGGTCGAGTAGCCTAACGCCGTCGGTTTCGCCCCACGATATAAATTGCCTGCCGAGGCGTATTTTGAGGGTGTCCGTGGGCGAAAGATCCAAAACCGCTTCCCAGGGCTTGGGACTGTATTCGTCATAGTAGGTGTTCGGCAGCGGCTTGACACGCGCGGTCGGGAAGTACGAAACGCTTTTCTCCCGGCTTTTGGCTTCGGCGCTGTAACGAATCTCTTTAACGAATCGCCAAGAGATAAAGAACTTGGCCCAACTGGTCGCGTCTATATTGATCTCGGGCTGGATGGTGAAGCGTTGCATGTCCAGTCGGTTCGAGGTGTTGAAATGTCTGTCGCCGTGGCTCACTGAAAGGCCGGTGACGTTCTCGGCAAAACCACGAAACGAAACTTTGTCTCTAAAAAAGGTTTCCCAGTCGTCGCCGAAAAGAGACGCCGCCGAAAGCGGTGTAGTTGAGGTAAATATCAGCGCGAGACAAACACTAGGCCAAATCAAATTCAAACGTCTTTTCGCCATGCCGCTACCTCCATATTGATGTTTGTCCCCGATCTATGCTTACGGGGCGCATTCGTGGTACCTGTGAAGACAAGCTGGACGATTAAATCCAGGACTCGCCAAACTTAAAAGTCATTTATACATTAACTATACATATGTCAAGCATAGCCCTCCAAGGTCTCATTTCAGCGCTCCTGCTTTCCGCCCCTTTCTTAAGTCAGGCTTTTTTCGCGACGGCTTGGGTGGCTTTTGTGCCGCTCTGCCGCGCCGTCGATAAGCAAGAAAGTTTACGTGGGGCCGGGGTTCTCGGCTGGCTGGTGGGTTTCCTCGCCAATCTGTTCGGCTTTCACTGGCTGGTCTACACGATCAGCGTTTTCGGCGGCTTTCCCTATATCGTGAGTGTGGTTCTGTTCGTCCTCTATGCCGCGCTGCAGGGGGTGCAGACGGCGCTATTCGCGCTTCTCCTCAAGCGCTTCGGTTACGGCCCGCTTTTCCTGTTTCCGGTTGTATTTTGGGTCGCCATCGAGTTTTGGTTCCCGTTCCTCTTTCCCTGGCATCTGGCCAATAGCCAGAGCTCGGTCATCAGTTTTATTCAAACCGCCGATCTCGTGGGGGCCTACGGGGCGAGTTTTTTGGTCATGTGGTGCAACGTCATCCTGGCGCGAGCGCTGGCTACGAGAAAAGAGGGCTCCACTTTGCCGTGGGTGCCGGCGCTGATTTGCGCGATCGGCGTCATCGGATCGCTGGCGTACGGTCATCTACGGCTCGGTCGGGTCGCCGCTGAAATAAAGGCAGCGCCCAAGCTGTCCGTCGCGTCGGTGCAGGGGAATATCCCGGTGGGAATGAAGTGGGACCCTCAGGCGATGAAAACTAACTTGGCGGCCCATGTAAAACTTACCCGGGATATCGCCGGCGCGCAGCTGGTGATCTGGCCCGAGTCAGCGGTTGAAGAATGGTTGCCGGAAAGTCTGCCGCAGCTTCCCAGGGAGTTCATCGATCTTCTGGAGTTGAAAGGCGCCCATTTCATTTTTGGCGCGCGCAGCTTCAGCGGCACTTTTGCAGGACCGAACTTCAAAGCCTTCAACACGGCGTTTCTCACCGACACACATGGACGCGTGCTGGGGCGCTATCATAAGCAGGTGCTCTTGGCTTTCGGCGAGTACCTGCCGTTTTCGAGCATTCTTTCCAAGCTGCCGGCCATGCCGTTCGCCGACGGCTTCACGGCGGGCGATGGTCCGCGCACATTAGATTTGCCCGGCGGCGGGAAAATCGCGCCGCTTATTTGTTACGAGGACTTGATGCCTGAGCTGTCGCGTGCCTTCGTCCGCCAAACGAAAGCCAACCTGTTGCTCAACATCACCAACGACGCCTGGTACGGGCGCAGCGTGGCGCCGTGGCAGCACGCGCAACTGGCGCAACTGCGCGCCATCGAAACGCGCCGCACCTTGCTGCGTGTCACCAACACGGGGGCCACCACCGTGATCGATGCCACCGGAGCGACGGTTCAGTCGCTGCCGACTTTTACGGGGGCGGTCATGAACGCGAACGTGGAGCTGTTGGAAGGGGAGACCGCTTACGTGCGCTTTGGCGATTGGTTCGCTTGGGGAATAAGCTTCATCTCGCTGGCGGTGGTCCTTATGTACTGGAAGAAAAACTCGCCTGCTTGAAACGGCAAGGTTGCGGGGCCGCTTGCTTGAATAAATACCCAAAAGCCGGCGCGGCACAGAGTGCTCCAATCATCGGTCGATTACCGCGGAACAAAAACGAGGAAATACTGGTACGGTAGAAAGCTGTGCTCCTTGGCGAGGCGGTAGCCGTTGCTGTCGAGTTGTTTGATCAAATCCTCGCGGGCGATCTTCATTTGCATCGGCGGGCCGACGGGAAGTTCCTTTTTGTGGAAGTCGATCATGACGATTTCTCCGCCCGGCTTGAGCATCCGTTTCATCAGTGAAAGGTATTTCGATTGATTCTCGATGTGGTGCCAGGAATCCGAGAAGAAAAATCGGTTCACCGAACGGTCCGGGAGCAGCGGATCGTCGGGATCGGAGAGGACGGCAACCACGTTGTTCGCTTTTTGGTCGCGGATGCGCCGGTTGACGTGCAGGATCATCTCCGGGCTCACGTCCACGGCGTAGACCTTTCCCTTGTCGCCCACGTGGCGCGCCAGGTGGAAGGTGAAATAACCCGAGCCGGCGCCGATATCGGCGATCACTTCACCGGACTTTAGGTTGAGTGCATGGATGACCCCATGTGGTTTTTGATAGGCATCGCGCTTGGGGTCCTCGAGCGCGTCGAGGTAAGCCTTGGGATCATTGTGCAGGCGATGCATCTGATGATCGTCGCGCTTCACCGCGTCCTGGGCATGGACTGCGCTTGGCAAAGCCGTCAGTAGAATGAGAAGGAGAGAAAGTTTCATAATGATTCTCCTGCCTGTCAGAATTGCGTCCATGATACACCTCGAGTTTGTAAGATCGCATTCTTGATCGGTAAAAACAATTTGCCTGTCTCCCCTTTTCCCTGCTAATGGTAAACGCTATGGCACAAACTGAACTGAGACGGCAGATCGGATTATTTTCCGCCGTGATGTTGATCGCCGGCGACATGATCGGCACCGGCATTTTTATTTCTACCGGGGCGATCGCGGAAACCCTGCCGACGCCGGGGGGCATTTTGCTCGTGTGGATTTTCGGCGGGCTGCTCGCTCTTGCGGGCGCGCTGACTTTCGCCGAGTTGTCGGCGAGCATGCCGTACGCCGGCGGCGATTACATTTACATCCGCGAAGCCTACGGCAAGCTGATGGGTTTCTTGTCGGGTTGGTCTTCCTTTCTCGTGACGTTCTCGGGGGCGATCGCTTTCCTTGCCGTGATATTAAACGGCTTTGTGTCGTTTTTCATTCCGGTGCTCGGCTCGCAAGACGTGATCTTGTCGATCCCGTTGCCGCGGATTCCGATCAACGTCAACGTGGGCATGCTTTTTTCCATGACCGTGGTTTTACTCTTGTCCGGGCTGCATTGCTTGGGCGTCAGGCAGGGGACCCTGATGCAGAATATTTTGACCACGTTGAAGATCGGCGCGTTGTTGGGAATCATTGTCTTCGGTCTTGTTTTCGGCAATGGCAACACCAGCCATTTTGAACCGCTGTTTGACTGGCAAAAGATCGGCAATTTCAGTTTGTTTGGCGCGGCCTTCATTCCAGTGATCTTCGCCTACTCGGGATGGAACGCGGTGACCTATATCGCCGGCGAAGTGAAAGATCCGGAGAGAAATCTGCCGCGCGCTCTGATATTCGGCGTGCTGATCGTGACCGCCCTCTACCTGGCGGTCAACGCGGTCTATATTTACGCCGTACCAGTGACCGAGATGAAAGGCGCGCTGCGCATGTCGGAAGTCGCCACCACGGCGCTGTTTGGCTACAAAACCTCGGCTTGGATCACCGGCATCATCACGATATCGATTCTCGGCGCGCTCAACGTCGTGACGATGATCGGGCCGCGAATTTACTACGCGATGGCGAAGGACGGAGTCTTTTTCAAGCGGCTCACCTATGTTCATCCCAATTTCGGCACTCCCACCAACGCCATCATGCTCCAGGCGCTGTGGAGCTGTTTGCTGATTCTCACCAACACCTGGGGAACGTTGTTTACCTATGTAAGCGTCGCGATAACGCTCTTCTCGGCGCTCACTGTCGGCTCGGTCATCGTGCTGCGTTATAAAAAACCAGAACTCAAGCGACCCTATCGGCTCTGGGGTTATCCGTTCGTGCCGGTACTTTTTGTGCTGGTTAATCTATGGATTGTCTGGGGCTCGGTGACGGAAAAGCCCAAGGAATCGCTCATCGGCCTCTTCATTGTCTGTCTGGGAATTCCCGTGTATTGGATTTGGAAGAACCGGCCTGCGAAAGTCTAGCCAAAGATTTGAAATTTTGGGATCACAAAATTCGAAGCACGAAATCCTAAATTCGAAACAAATCCAAATGCTCAAAAGTCAGAAAATTTCAAACCTGATGCTTCGGATTAATGTTTTGAATTTTCTCGGGTTTTGGGTTTATTTGGATTTGAGTTTGTTTCGGATTTCGATTTTCGGATTTCGGATTTGTTTCGCAGGCGTACTGGCGCGGTAAATTTGTTGAAGTCGTTCTGTTTAACAATTTGACGGCAAGAATCTAAGAAGAAGATGGCTGTTCGTATCACCAAAGTTTACACGCGCACGGGAGACTGCGGCGAGACCGGCCTGGTCGGCGGCAAGCGCGTCCCCAAGGACTCGCCGCGCATCGAAGCTTACGGCACCATCGATGAGTTGAACTCCATCGTCGGCTTGGCTCGCGCTTTCAACGAGGAGCAACTCGACCGGCACGACGCCCACCGTTTTCTCGATCTCACGCTGCGCCAGATCCAGGACGAGCTGTTCGATCTCGGCAGCGAGCTGGCGACGCCGCCGGATTTTTTTAAAGAGGGCATGTACCAAACCGGCGAACGCCAAGTTAAGAAGCTCGAGCAGTTGATCGACGAGTGCCAGAAGGAGTTGGCCCCGCTCAAATCCTTCGTTCTGCCCGGCGGGGGCAAGCTCGGCGCCTATCTGCACCAGTGCCGCACGGTGTGCCGGCGCGCCGAACGGGAAATCCTGCGTTTGTCACGTGCCGAAGAGTTGAGCGAGTGGCCGCTCAAGTACGTCAATCGTTTGAGCGACTTGTTCTTCGTGCTTTCGCGCTGGATCAGCAAACAGACGGGGGAGAGCGAATATCTTTGGCAGAGAGGACTCCAGGAAAAACCGAAGAAGGGCTGACAATTTTGGATTTTAGATGGTTCGACTTCGCTCACCACAGGTTTTGGGTTTTGGATTCGGGGAAAAGAGGATGAAGAAAAAATCTTGGGTGCGATGGCCGGATTCTTTGTTCGACAATCTAAAATCGAAAATCCAAAATCCAAAATGGGTGGGGATCTTCGCTATCGCTTTCACATTCATCTCCGGTGGGGCGGTGGCGCTGGCGCAGCAGCCGAAGAAAGTCGCGCGCATATGTTATCTAGGGAGCACCGTTTCTGGCACAGAGAATAGCATGAAGCAGTTTCGTGAACGTTTACGTGAGATCGGCTATGTCGAGGGGCAGAACGTCATAATCGATTACCGGTATTGGGAGGGTAAGGTTGAACGCCTTCCGGAGCTTGCCGGTGAGTTCGTTCGTCTCAACTGTGACGTTATCCTTACCATCGGGGCTGAAGGGGCGCAGGCTGCTAAAAATGCGACCAAGACGATCCCCGTTGTCATGGCATTCGGCGAGGATGCCGTAAAGCTTGGCATTGTCGCGGACCTCGCGCGCCCCGGTGGAAACATCACGGGAATGACCTCTATCAGTGCCGAGATATACGGAAAACGGCTCGAACTATTAAAAGAAACGGTTCCTAAACTCGCGCGGGCAGCTTTTCTCTGGAGTCCGACCACCCTGGGCGCGGCCGATATCGTAAAAGAGACGGAGGCTGTGGCGCGGTTTTTACGGGTAGGGCTTCAATCCTTAGAGGTGAAAGGGCCTGATGACATCGAAGGGGCGTTTCGAGCCGCAACCAAAGGGCGCGCCGACGGCTTTATAGCGGGAGCCGGTGGGTTCCTTTCTTTTCACCGAAAGCGGATCGTAGATCTCGCGGAGAAGAATCGCCTTCCAGCCATGTATTCCACCGTTGCGTACGTCGATGCAGGCGGACTGATGACTTACGGGGAGGATCGTTCAGAGATGTATCGGCGCGCCGCTGAGATCGTGGATAAGATTCTCAAGGGGACGAAACCCGCTGACATACCCGTGGAACGGCCCAAGAAGTTCGATCTCGTCATCAATCTCAAGGCCGCGAAGCAGATCGGCTTCACGGTTCCACTCGAAGTGTTGGCGCGGGCGAGTAGAATCATTCGGTGAACGGAAAGCAAGAGGCAACAGGCAATAGCAGGAGAGAAAAGGGAGACCATCTTTCGCGTCTATCAGAGCGCGGGTAATTATCGTACTATGACGACGGTAGTGGGCATGTTTGGTAACGATACTTCTCCGGTCTTTCATGCAGAGGCGAGGTAGCTCATGCTCAACCTAGCATCACAGGAGCAGGCCTGGCTTGATTCGTACCGCCAGGCACTAGCCGACAGCTTCCCAGGTCTGGTCGAACAGATCATAATCTACGGCTCCAAAGCTCGCGGGGATGCCGGCCCTGAAAGCGATATCGACGTGCTGGTGATTCTTCGCAGCGGCGATAAAGCTACCAAGGCGAAAGTTCGCGAGATAGGACACCTCTTGGCCGTGACCTCTGAGGCGGTCCCCTCAATCATGATTTATACGCTGGAAGAATGGTCGGCTCGTAAATCGGGAGGCTCGCCCTTTTACCATGCGGTTACGCGAGACGGCGTGCGGGTGGCATGAATAAAGCGCTCGTTTTGGCCGAATGGCGCAGAGCCGCGGAGAGCCTTGGGGCTGCGGAGTCTTGCAGACGGGATGGTTTTTATGCGGATGCCATCTCACGAACCTATTACGTCATATTGCATGCCGCCAAAGCCGCGCTCCAACTGCGAGACATTGCCAGCGAAAGTCACGCCGCAGTGAAACGGCTCTTTGGACTTCAACTTGTCCAAAGCGGTCTCGTAGAGGCCGAGTGGGGCGCCTGCATCGGTATCGGTCTGGATGCTCGGTTGACCGCAGACTACGACGCAGAGACCAGCTTTTCCGATATGGATGCGCGAGAGGAATGCGACAGGGCGAGAGCATTCATGAAGCGAATCGGCGACCTGCTGTTAACCAACGGTTTCACGGCTGAAGAACTTCGCATAGAGGTTTTGGGAAGTTAACCTGACTTCGGGGTTTTAATCCAGGTTGACCGATTTTCGGTTGTCGCACTCCTGATCCGACAATCCAAAATCGAAAATGGCCAAAGGGGAAGAGAGAATGAAGTTACTAGAGGGGAAACGGGCGGCGATTTTTGGCGTGGCCAATGACCGGAGCATCGCCTGGGCGATCTCTGAAGCTTTTCATGCTGAGGGGGCGGAGTTGGCGTTTACTTACGCCGGCGAGATT
This sequence comes from Deltaproteobacteria bacterium, assembly GCA_030688735.1. Taxonomy (GTDB): domain Bacteria; phylum Desulfobacterota; class Binatia; order UBA9968; family UBA9968; genus JACPFE01. Next base: position 3,538 of record JAUYJC010000512.1, on the reverse strand, counting down.
TTGGAAAAGCGCGTGCGGCCGTTGGCCGAAGGGGTCGGCTCGAAAATTGTCTTGCCTTGCGACGTGACCAAGGACGAAGAGGTTGAGAAAGTCTTCGCGACGCTCAAGCAAAAATGGGGCGGGCTCGATATCTTGATCCACGCCATCGCTTTTGCCAACAAACAAGACTTGTCCGATCCCTATGTGCAGACGAGCCGCGCCGGATTTCATCTGGCGTTGGATGTAAGCGCATATTCTCTTGTCGCCCTAGCGCGCCACGCAGCGCCGTTGATGGAAGGACGAAACGGATCGATCCTGACACTCACCTTTATGGGTGCGGAGAGAGTCATTCCGAATTACAACGTCATGGGCGTGGCCAAGGCGGCGCTGGAGGCGAGCGTGCGGTATCTCGCCCACGATCTCGGCCCAAAGGGTATTCGCGTCAACGCCATCTCCGCCGGACCGCTCAGAACGTTGGCCTCCGCGGGTATCTCCGATTTCAAAACCATGCTGCACCACGTCGCCGAGCGGGCGCCGTTGAAAAGAAACATCGACGCCGAGGAAGTCGGCAAGACCGCGCTCTATCTTTGCAGCGATTTGGGCAGCGCGGTGACCGGCGAAGTGCTGCATGTGGACGCCGGGTATAATATTATGGGAATGTAGTGCGCGGCGCGGTTCAACGTTCAAGGTTCAAAGTTCAAGGAATTCGGAAACGGGTCATGACCATGGCGATCAAAGAGATTACACCACAACAAGCGCATGAAGCTTTGAATGCTGATCCGAGCATCGTCTACATCGACGTGCGTACGGAGCGGGAGTTCGCCAACGGCCATCCGCAGGGCGCGGTGAATATTCCGGTCGCTTTTCCCGACCCGGCCCGCGGTATGATGGCGAACCCTGATTTCGTAAAGGTCGTGGAGAGTCATTTTCCCAAGGAGAAAAAAATCATCGTCGGCTGCCAGGCGGGGCCGCGTTCCAACGCGGCAGCCGGTTTGCTGCAACAGGCGGGTTATCAGGATGTTGCCAACATGGTCGGCGGCTTCGGCGGCATGCGCGGTCCGTCGGGCAATGTGGTTGCGCCGGGATGGGCGGCTTCGGGCTTGCCGGTCAGCCAGGATAACGGTGAGGGCGTGAGCTACCAGTCGTTGGCGGCGAAGGCGCGGTAATGGTTGATGGCAAATAGCCGAGGTCAGAAGTCAGAGGTCGGACGTCAATGATTGAACTCTGTCTTGCCGACTTCTGACTTCTGAGGCGAAAATGAGCGACCACCTCTACTTCAAACAAATCGAACTCGGGCCGATGCAGAACTATGTCTACCTCATCGGTTCCGCGGAGACGCGGAAAGTCGCGGTAGTCGACGCGGCCTGGGAGATCGATACGATTCTCCGGCTCGCGGCCAAGGACGACGTGGAGATCACCCACGCCTTCGTCACGCATACGCACCCGGATCACGTTGGCGGGCGGTTTTCCGGCACCGAGATCGAGGGCGTCACGGAGTTGCTCGGCAAGTGCAAAGCCAAGGTTGTGGTTCACAAGTCAGAGGCGGAGTTTCTCAAAGGGCCGTCGGCGTCCGACATTATCAAAGCGGAGAGCGGCGACAAGATCGATGTCGGAGGGGTCGAAATTCAATTGTTGCATACCCCCGGCCATACGCCGGGCTCGCAATGTTTTCTCGTGGACAATCGAATCGTCTCGGGGGATACGCTTTTTATCGGTTCGTGCGGGAGAATCGATCTCCCCGGCAGCAACCCGGAGCAGATGTATTACAGCCTGACGCAGAAATTGATGGCTTTACCGGATGAGACGATCTTATTTCCCGGCCACAATTATTCCGACCGGCCGACCTCGACGATCGGCGATGAGAAGCAGACCAACCCTTACTTTCGCTTTCACTCGCTGAAGCAGTTTCTCGCGGCGATGGGCTATCGCTGAGCGCGCAGCGATTAGCGAATCTCAGATTACATATTTCAGATTTCAGAAGGCCGACTGACGAATTCGATTTGAGATCTGAAATCTGAAATGCCGAGCGTAGCGAGGTTAAGGTTTGCCGACGTATTTATTTGTCCAGAGGACACCCTCTTTGTTCGAAGGGGCCTGAGACAAATCTTTAACAATGCCCGCGCCGGTTGCAAAGTTTATAACCTTCTGCCACCCGGCGGCGCTCATGGTTCCCCAAGGGGGCATGGCATTGGCGACCGTGTTGTAAGAGAGCTCGAAGACCTCGTCGGCTAATTTGTCCTTAGTGTAGAGCCGGTGGCTGCGCAGTGCCGCTTTCGCCTCTTCGGGTTTGCTGCGGAACAACGCGCCGCCGCGCGATATCGCGCGCGCCACTGCAAAGGCGATCTTCGGGTTCGCCTCGACGTAGTCCGGGCGAACCATCAGGACCTCGTAGGGGTAATCGGTCAGTTCCGGCACTTCTCCCTTTCCCAGCGGGATTAGGACGTAGCCCTTGCCGCTAGGCTCGGTGATTTCCGCCGAAGGCGGGGAGAGCGCGTAAGCGTCGATCACGTTATTCATCAACGAGGGAGGAAGTTCGGGCGCGCCGATGTAAACGAACTTGAGTATAGTGGCGATGGCGCCGGCTCTTTTCACCAGGAATTTAAAAATCTGCTCAGAGGCGGCTCCCGCCCCGGTGGCGCCGATGATGCCCAGCTGGGTCAACGCTTTGATTCGCGCGTCGATGGGGCTTGCGCGGGTGAGGCCGAGTTTGTCGACGATCGCTTTGCGCAGGACCACGCTCAACGTCATCGCGCGGTTGTGCGCCTGAATGGCGATCACCGGCGCCCCTTCAACCCGCGCCAGGAGCAATCCCTCTGAAGTGGAGGCGCAGAAATTGATCGAGCGGCCGACCACCGCGTTCAAACAGACCGAACCGCTGGGCGCCGGTGTGATCTTGACCCGCACGCCTTCCTGCTCGAAATATTTTAACTGCTCGGCTACCCAGATCGCTGCGAAAGCGAAGTTGGGCACGGCCGTCATCAGGGTCGCTTCGGGCAACTCCTTTTGTTGCGCCTGCGCTTGAGGCATTGCTCCCCAAAAGAACATGAAGACGGTCAAAGCACCGATGCTGACAGGAAGTCTGATTAGCCGTTTCATCGCAGAATCTCCTTTTCTATGCCTGGATTTGAATATGTTCCGTTTGGGTTTGCCAGCGCAAGGCTCTGCGCTCGATCAGCTCCGCGATTTTGTCCATGATGATGACCATGATCATCAGGATGATGATGCCGACGAAGACGTCGGCCGTCTTGAAAATTCCCGCCGACATTCGAATGAAAAAGCCGACGCCTTCGGTGGACGCAACGAATTCACCGACGATCGCGCCGATGACCGCGAAGGGGATGCTCGTGCGAATTCCGGTAAAGAGGTAAGGAGAAATCGCCGGGAAGATCACTTTAAAAGTCAACTTCCATCCCTTGACGGGGTGTGCGACAAATTTGTGGGTAGGAATTGACCTGCCCTTTTTTTTGGCCTATTGTCTGAATGCTATTTCAGCATTCAGATAATAGGAGGAAACCATGCCACAAACCTTGGAAGCGCTCGAACGGCAAAGAACCAAGCT
>JAUYJC010000509.1 GCA_030688735.1 Deltaproteobacteria bacterium | reverse complement strand
CTCACTTCACCTCAAACGGTATCCCCGTCTTCTTCGAGATATCCAGCAAGTCATCCACCACCGGCTTGATTAACGGAATTCCTTCTTTAGTTCTGATCGCCTCTGCTTCGCGCTCGGGATCGCCTGGGATGAGTGGGCCGTTGGTACCGGGAGCGGGTTTGGTGTTGCGGAAGACGTGAATCCACTCGTCGATTTGTTTCTTGAATTCAAGTTTATCGATGAAGCCGTCGATCTGAAGGGCGCCGGGCGAAATTTCCTGTGCCACGGCTGATGAGTGGAGAGATTGCCGTCTGAGTGTTTGTATTTTATTATAGCTTAATTGCTTGTAAGGCAATTTAGGCTTAATAGGGTACAGTCATGAAAAAAAGGTTAGGACGACTGGAGCAGCAGCTATTTGCTTTCGTCCAGCTCCGCAAACTTCGGACGCTGAGCACCGGTGACCTTAGGGGGCCGCTTCAGATTTCCACGAAACAGGAGCGCGAATTACTCAGCCGGCTGTCACGCGCAGGCATGATCGCGCAGGTCCGTCGCGGGCTGTATCTCGTCCCGGAACGATTGCCGTTGGGCGGGATATGGAGCCCGGACGCAGACTTGGCGTTAACCACGCTAATGAAGGCTCAAAAGGGCCGCTACCAAATCTGCGGCCCGAACGCTTTCAATCGTTACGGGTTTGATGAGCAGGTGCCGACCCGCGTTTATGCCTATAATAACCGCTTGTGGGGTGATCGTCACATTGGTTCGGTGGCGTTGACGCTGATAAAAGTGGCGGATCGCCGTCTCGGCAACACGGAAGAGGAGCAAACTACGGAAGGATCGGGAGTGCTCTATTCGTCGCGCGCGAGGACGCTGCTTGATGCCGTTTATGATTGGTCGCGTTTCAACACCCTGCCGCGAGCCTACGAATGGATACGTAAGGAGCTGAAGGCAAAGCGGGTGACGCCAGCCGAGCTGGTTTCCGTGACGTTGAAGTACGGTGACATCGGGACGATTCGCCGAATGGGCGCGCTGCTGGAGGGCGAAGGGATCGGAAGCCCCTTGCTAAAGACGCTCGAAAAGGCCCTGCCGAAGACGTCCAGCCTGATTCCCTGGATACCTACCAAACCTAAACGAGGCACGGCAAACCGCCGTTGGGGCGTGGTCATCAATGAGCAAAGCTGAACCACCGGTAGTCCGCGCTCACGAAGACGTGGCGCTGTTTCGCGAAGCCGTGCGCTTCACAGCGGCGGAAAGTGGATTCACGCCTCGATTGATCGAGAAGGACTATTTCTGCACGGTACTGCTCGCTTATCTGTCCGGAGGTGCCGGCGACGAGTTGGTTTTCAAAGGGGGCACTTGTTTGGCCAAGGTCCATGCGGCGCTATACCGCCTTAGCGAGGACTTGGATTTCACAATTCCGGTTTCTGTAAACGCTAAGCGTAAGGAAAGGAGCAGCCGGGTGGAGAGCGTAAAGATGGCTCTAACTGGTTTGAAACGAGCGATTCCTGCGTTTCGAGTGATCGGTGTTTTGAAAGGGGCAAACAAGTCAACGCAATACTTGGCGCTTGTTGCCTACGGTTCCTTGCTCAGTCAACAACAGGAGACGATCAAGATAGAAGTGAGCTTGCGAGAGCCTTTGTTGATGCCAACGTTTGACGGCGCGGCGCAAACGATGTGCGGAGTCCCTTGACAAATAATCCGATGGTTGCGCCCATTGCGCTACGATGCATCGACAAGACCGAAGCCTTCGCGGAAAAGTTCCGCGCAGCACTGTCGCGCCGAGAGCCGGCGATCCGCGACTTTTACGACGTTGACTATGCGGTTAGAAAGGGCAGTCTAATGCCTGAAGCTGATGAACTCGTGTCGCTGGTTAAACAAAAACTTAACGTACCTGGTAATGATCCGGTCGATATTTCACAGCAAAGGCTCGCAGCACTGCGTCGCCAAGTCGATCCTCAATTGAGACCGGTATTGCGGGAAAAGGACTACACGGAGTTTGACTTAGACCGCGCGTTCAAAATTGGCGTTGAAATGGTAAGGGCGATAGAGTTGCGACAATAACCGACAGCAAGAGCGACTAGCACTTTATCTCAAACGAAATCCCTGCCTTCCGCGAGATATCCAGCAAGTCATCCACCACCGGCTTGATTAACGGAATCCCTTCTTTGCTTCGGATCGCCTCCGCTTCGCGCTCGGGATCGCCGGTCGTATTTGTTTGTGCTCGGCGGTTTGGCCTGAGAGCTTGCGCTGATCGACTTTGTTTGCGTAGAATCAGCCGGTGGATATGGACGCAAGCAGGGCGAAAGTTGCGAGCGGAAAATACCTTGTTGCGTTTACCCATACGGAGAAGTTGCGGCGACGAAGAATAAGGGCGCAGGACATTGAAGAAGCTGTTAGAGTAGGCGCGGTCATCGAGGATTATCCGGATGATCTCAGAGGCGCGAGTTGTTTGATTTTGGGGATGGTTGGCCGAAGGCCGTTGCACGTCGTATGCGGCTGTTTGGATGCCGAAGAGATCCTGATTGTAACCGCATACGAACCCGACCCAAGGGAGTGGAAAAATGACTGGAAAACACGCAAGAAAAAAATCTAACGGGATGAAGGACTGCTGCTTTTGCAAGGGGAGGGTGAGCGAGCAGAAAGTTAAAGTCGACTTTCGCTGGGGACATAAGCTCAAGATTATTGAGAACGTGCCGGCAGCAGTTTGTCAGCAGTGTGGGGAGACGTACTTTCAATCCGAGGTGTACAAAACGATGCAAAAGTTGGCGGCGTCGCGAAAAAAACCGGCAGCGCGATTGACGGTTGATGTTCACCGTTTCAGGCAAGCCGTGTAAGAAGAGGGCGGTTGTCCTGGCTGCGTTCGTCGTAATTATACTCAAGACTTCACCTCAAACGGAATCCCCGTCTTCTTCGAGATATCCAACAAGTCATCCACCACCGGTTTGATTAACGGAATTCCTTCTTTGCTTCTGATCGCTTCCGCTTCGCGTTCGGGGTCACCGGGAATGAGCGGGCCGTTGGTTCCTGGTGCCGGTTTCGTGTTGCGGAAGACGTGTATCCACTCGTCGATTTGTTTCTTGAATTCAAGCTTATCGATGAAACCGTCGATCTCGAGAGCGCCGAAGAAATGGCCGATGCCCTTGCCGACGCTGCGAGCGGGAATTTCCTGGCGTAGCGCGAAGGGCGGGGCGAAGGGACCCCAGTTGGCGCCGCTCAAGACACAGCACAGAATGTCTACCATCGACGCGAGGCCGTAGCCTTTGTGCCCACCCATTTCTCGCTCAGAGCCGAGGGGCAGTTGCGCACCACCGTCGATCATGTCGTGCGGATTAGTGGTGTCGCGGCCGTCTCTGTCGACGATCCAGCCTTTGGGAACTTTGGTTTTTTTTCGCAGCGCGATCTCGATCTTGCCGTAGGCGACGGCGCTAGTGGCCATGTCAATGACGATGGGCGGCTCTTTGTAACCGGGAAAGGCGATGGCGATCGGATTGGTCCCGAGCATTCTTTCCGCGCCCCATAGCGGCGCCACGAGCTTCGTCGAGTTGGTCATGGCCCAGCCGATCAGATCGCGCTCCAGTGCCTTTAGAGGATAGTAGCCCGCGATGCCGAAGTGATTGGTGTTGCACACGCTCACCCAGCCCGAGCCGTGCCGTTCGGCCTTGTCCATCGCGATCTCGTTCGCTTTCGGTCCGACGACCAGCCCCAAGCCGTTGTCGCCGTCGACGCTGGCGACGCTGTCCTTTTCGCGGATGATTTTTATGTTCGGCTTCGGATTGATCCTTCCCAGCTCCAGCATGTCGAAGTAAGTGTGCAGCCGCGCTACCCCATGGGAGTCGATGCCGCGCAGATCGCTCCTGGCCAGAACATCGGCAGCCTGTTCGGCGTCGGTCTTGGAAATGCCGAAGTGCATGAACACGGCAGCTGAAAAGCTTCTTAGCTGCGCCGCCGGAAATCGGAAAACCTCATTCTCGTTCATCGCTATACCCCGGTTGAAAATATTCCATTCCCCTAACAGGTTGCTAAAAAACTCGGTTGCAGGCTGCTCAAAAAGATCTCAGAGGCGAGGCGCGAAAGTCCGCTAAGGGCTAAGGGCATGGCGCAAAGCGTTCTCGTTTATTCTTTGCTCTTTGCCCCTTGCGCTTTGCAATCGGGTACGTTGTAGCGAGGGGATTGAGCGCACCCTTCGACCATGCTCAGGGCAATCGGCATATGAGTCTTTTTCAGCCGCCTGCTAGAGGCTAACTACGAGCTGGGACGCATGTCAACGCCAATGCAGGCGGTCGTGCCGGCGGATTGCTCAGATGACTCCTGGCATTAGGCTGCGCTTTTGTTAGCCAGAAGAATGGTGTCTATTTGTTCGGGACCCCTCGGTTGGGATATGTATGATGGGTCCCGGTCTTGATTCGCGGCGCCGGGAAGTTGCTCCCAACGCTTTCGGAGCAAAAGAAAGATTTGTGCGCCGGCTTGATAGCCATTGATTCTGAGTAAACCCCGCCTCTTGAGGCGGGCACAATTAAATGGGGTTTCCAAAGGGGGAGAGCATCCCCTTTGGACGCGAGCGGGGTTTGAACCCCGCTCGCGAATTCACTTGATTTTAAATTTGCCGATGCGGCCGTATTTCGCTGGTATGGAAATCCCTCTATTTATCACGTCCCTGATCTCCTGTTCGCTGGTGCCCCGCTCTTCGGCGCGTTCCAAC
>JAUYJC010000501.1 GCA_030688735.1 Deltaproteobacteria bacterium | reverse complement strand
GGACCGGGAGACGGCTATCGAGGGCGTTAATCTCGCGGGCCAAGTTCGCTAGATTGTGTTCGCACTGGTATCAAAAACAGCTCTCCCATAATTTTAGTTGCGGACGACTGTGATGAGCTACCGTGCCGTCATCTTCGACTTGTTCGGCACGTTGGTGGACGACTTCGCGTCGTCAACCGGGCCCATGAACACCGATTTGGCCACGGCCCTCCATGTGCCTCACGAGCCGTTCACGCGGGTTTGGCGGCAAACCTCCGAGATGCGCACGAACGGCGCCTTTCAGACTGTGGAAGCCAGCATAGAGCATGTTTGCGGCGTCATGGGTGTGCAAGTAGAAGCGGAACAAATGACGAAGGCAGTTGCAATTCGATTGCAGCACACAAGGCGGGCGCTCGAGCCGCGGCCGGATGCGGTAGCGACGCTCGCGCGGCTGAAAGACCAGGACTACAAAATAGGACTTATCAGCAACTGCTCAGTCGAGATTCCTATTCTTTGGCAGGAAACAGCTTTTGCGAATCTCGTTGCGACGCCCATTTTCTCCTGCCGAGAACGCGTAAAGAAACCGGACCCTCATATCTATCATCTCGCATGCGAACGCCTCGGCGTCATGCCCGAACATTGCCTCTACATTGCGGATGGAGAAGACTACGAGTTAACGGCTGCTGCCAAGGTCGGTCTGCACCCCGTGCTGCTTCGAACATCGTCACAAGAAATTCGTGGTGAATTGCATCAAGAAACTAGAGAATGGTTGGGCGACACTATCGCTAGTTTGGCTGAGGTGTTGCAACTACAAAAGCGCCAAGTGCGGGTCTAACGATGAAGAAGAATCAGGTGATCGAATTTGAACCGAAAGAGCGGATTCTTGAGAAGGCTAAAAGCTATGTCGAATCCCTCGATTTATTTTTTGAGGAGGGCGATCGAGCCGTGCCTCTGCTCCTGAAGGCGATGAAGCTCGCGGACGGGGATCTTAAACGCGAGATCATCTCGACGTGTACAGGAAGTGCCTCATGGACCCGGACAGCAGGATTCGCGGATTGGCGATAAGAAGATTGGCCGAGGACGCGGGGGATGCCGTACTGCAATCATTCCCAACAGAGATCGAAGCGCTGCTCGAAGACCCGGACATGGAAGTGAAGAAGGCTTCCCTCAAGATACTCGGCAAGAGAAGAGTTTGAATCAGCAAGCTCGCCGGCACCGATCTTTTCAGGCATACTGCCTCAAAACACGATTGTCGGAGTAATCACAAATCATGAACCGTGGCCAACCCATAAGTTTTCACCACCCACAAGGTTTCCGGTCCCTGGCAAAAAACGTCGGGATTAAGGACACGACGTTAGATCTGACGGTCATCTACTCGACCGTGCGCGCGAGGGCCGCGGCGATGTTTACGCGCAACCGTTTCCCCGGCGCGCCGGTGATTGTCGGCCGCAAACATATCGCCAACGGCTTCGCTCAGGCGCTGGTGATCAACAGTAAGAACGCCAACGTGGCGATGGGCAAACAAGGCATCGACAACGCGATGGAGACTTGCCGGATCGTCGGCCGAGAGTTGGGCATCAATCATCGCGACGTATTGCCATTCTCCACCGGCGTCATCGGCCGGCCGTTGCCGATGGATAAGATACGCGCCGGCTTGCGCGGCATCCGCGACGAACTGAAGCCCGGCAATCTCAAGCGCGCCGCAGAGGCGATCATGACCACCGACAAGTACCCGAAATATGTTTCCTGTCGCGTCGGTCCGGCGGTCATCGCTGGCATCGCCAAAGGCGCCGGCATGATCGAGCCCAACATGGCGACGATGCTGGTGTATCTCATGACCGACGCCGAACTGCCCGCGGCCTCGCTGCGCCCGATGCTGAAACGAGTGGTGGACCGGACCTTCAATTGCATGAGCATCGACACCGACACCAGCACCAGCGACACGGTTGTTTTGATGGCCAACGGCCTCGCCGGCAAAGTAAACCTCCGCGAGTTTGAAAGCGGCCTGCTCCAGGTTTGCGAATATCTGACGCGCGAGATCGCGCGCAGCGGCGAAGGCGCCACCAAGCTCATCACCGTCGATGTCGGCCGCGCAAAGAGCAAAGCTCAGGCGAAGCGCGTCGCCAAGTTAGTCGTCAATTCGCCCCTGGTGAAAACCGCCGTGTATGGCTCCGACCCCAACTGGGGCCGCATTATCATGGCGGTCGGCAAGAGCTTCGATAAGAGCATCGAGCCAGGCAAAGTCACCATTCGTTTCGGTGACACCAGCGTTTTCAGGAAAGGGGCACCGGTGGAGTGCGATCTCGATGCGCTCCGCCGATATCTCAATCAGGCCGAAGTCACAATCGCCGTCGACCTGGGCATCGGCAAGGCCGCGGCGCGGGTCTGGGGCTGCGACTTGACCGAGGGCTATATCAAGGAAAACGCGTACTACACAACGTAATCGCCGCAGGTGAAAACGCGAACGATGCCTCGACAACTTTCTGACTTTCTCCTTAAAGGCGGCCGATTGATCGACCCGGCGAGCGGCCGCGACGGGTTGTTCGACGTGCGCGTGCGTGACGGCGTAGTTGACGCAATCGGAGCCGATCTCCCACCCGACGGCCCGGCAGTGATCGATGTTAAGGATCAAATCGTTACGCCGGGGCTGATCGACGTTCATCTGCATCTCATGAAAGGCCTCGGCGCCTTCGGCGTCGATCCGGATGTTTTCGGCGTCGGCTCCGGTGTCACGACGGTGGTCGATGCCGGCAGCGCGGGCCACAGCCTGCTCAATGTCTTTCGCAACTACGTCACGGACAACGCCAAGACGCGCGTGCTCAATTACATTAACCTGTCGACACTGGGCGGCGTCACCGGACCGGGCTACAGCATCCTGGCCGATCCCCGGCTGATCGACGAAGACAAGATCGAAAAAGCCGTCGAAGCCAACCGCGATATCATCGTCGGCATCAAGATCATGGCGACCGGCGGGGCGCTGGGCGCCCAGGGTTTGAAGCCGTTGGAGCGCGCGCGCAAGCTGGGCGACAGCTTGAAGTTGCCGCTGCTCGTCCATATCGGCGAGAGCTGGACGAAAGACACCGCGCCGGTTCACGTCGGCGACGTGCTCAAATATCTGCGCGCCGGGGACATCGTCACCCACATGTTCACCGTTCATCCGGGCGGATTATTGGACGGCAACGGCAAGCTCTGGCCGCAGGTGCGCGACGCCAAGGAGTCCGGCGTGCTCATGGACGTGGGCCACGGCCTGCACAATTTGAATTTCGACATCGCCCGCAGAGTACTCGACCAGGGACTTCAGCCCGACGGCGTCTCCACCGACGGCCACCGCGGCAACCGCGCCGGGCCGGTTTACGACCTTCCCACCACCATGGCGAAACTCATGGCGCTGGGCTTTTCTCTCAATCAAGTGATTGAAATGGCCACCGTCAACGCGGCCAGGTTGCTTGGCCGGATGAACGAGCTCGGCACGCTTCGAATTGGCCTGCCCGCGGAGATTTCGGTTCTGAGGATAGAGGATCGAGAATGGAATGCGGTCGATTCCCAGAAAGGAATGATCCCGGCGAAACAAGCACTCGTGCCCGTTTACGCGATTCGGCAAGGCGCCATTTTCGAGCCTTTGATCATTGAACGGCCCTAACGGCAGCCAAGTGAACAACCAAACCAATCTTTTAATGTTTTGGCTAGTCTAGTGAGTGCGCGACTGCGGTTTCTCGACTAGCTTTTCTTTTGTCGGCGCATTTGATAATCCTTGTGGACCCGGCACCGGAGAATTTACAGAAGCATGGATACACATCGAGAAGTCATCATCGTTCACAGCTCTGATCTGCATCTCGGCACCGATGACAGCTTCAGCGACGCGGACCGGTTAGTGGTTCTTCCCAAAGTTCTCATGGTGGCATCCGAGGCGAGCGCGGATATCGTCGTGCTAGCGGGCGATTCCTTCGACAATCATCGGCAGCCGATCGAGCTACTCGAACGCGCGGCGAAAATATTGCGCGACTATGGAAACCCCGTCGTCATCCTGCCCGGCAACCACGATCCGTTGACCCCCGACTCCGTATACCGGCGCGGCGGGCTCGCCCAGATACCCAACGTAAGCATATTGGGGCTCAACGTCGATCAAGCCGTAACCTTTGCCGAATATGAGCTGGAGATCTGGGGGCGGCCTCATCTTGATTACGCTGACATGTCTCCCCTCGCCGACCCGAGACCGCGCTCGACCCGCTGGCAGTTGGCCGCGGCGCACGGCCATTACGTCGATGAAGCGAGAGACCCGAACCGCATGATGGGCTCCTGGCTCATCCATCGAGAAGAACTAGTCGCCACGGGCGCGGATTACATCGCCCTGGGCCATTGGAATCAGGCAACCCCGGTGGGCAACGGGCAGGTCACCGCTTACTATTCCGGTTCTCCGGAATATACCGGCTCGGTTAACTTAGTGCGCATGCGCGCAAACGGCGTGGTGGAAGTCTCACGACGCTCCCTCAACGGGGAGCCAAAATGACCGTTTAAAGTTCCATGTTCAAGGTTCAATGTAGGAAGCGGGGACGTTGAACTTTGAACGTTGAACCTTGAACCGCCATGCGGCCTCACGCCGGCATCAACAAACGCGCTTCGTCGGCGATAAAAACCGGGTTCTTCGGCCTATGCCCTTCCAATACGCGAATCACCTCATGGGCCGCGCCCCACTCGCCGCGCTGAGCGGCTTCTACAGTCATCGCGCCCAGGTGTGGCGTCAGAATAACGTTGTCGAGTTGCAATAGGGGATGGTCTTTTTCCGGTGGCTCGTTTTCTACAACATCCAACACCGCGCCGGCGATTTTCTTCTCTTTGAGCACCCGCCATAGAGCCTGCTCGTCGATGATGCCGCCGCGAGCCGCATTGATCAGGTAAACCGTTGGTTTCATCAGATCCAGTTCCCTTGCGCCGATCATTTTTTTTGTCTCGGAGTTCAGTGGGCAATGAAGCGTAACGAAATCGGCTGCCGCGAGCAGCTCATTTAAACCCACCCAGCGACCGCCCAAAGCCGTGACATGAGATTCGGGAATGTACGGATCATAAACCAGAAAACCCATCTCAAAAGCCCGCGCCCGGATCGCGACTCTGGCGCCGATGTTGCCCATGCCGATGATACCGATAGTTTTCCCCGCCAACTCCGTCCCGGTATATTTGAGATACTCGCTCCAGCGGTTTGCTCTGACCGCCCGGTCGGCTGCGTGGGTGTGGCGCGCCAGCCCGATCATCTGCCCGAACACCAGCTCGGCAACGGAAACCGAATTGCTCCCCGGTTGATTCGTCACCCAGATTTTGAATTCCTTGGCCGCTTCGAGATCGACTCGCGAGGGGTCGACGCCGACCCCGGTGCGCGCGATAATTTTGAGCCGCCCGCCGCTGCGCTCCAGATGGTCCCGTGTGATCTTGCCCTTGCGGCTGATCAACGCATCCACGCGCGCCACTTCGATATCCCAGCGCTCCGGCTCCATCCAGGGATTGATCACCACGAGCTCGACCCGCTCGCGCAGCCATTTGAGAACGTCCGGTTGAAATTCCTCCGTCAACACTCGACCCAGTGACATGGTTTGTCTTCGCCTCCTCTTTGGTTATGACTCAGCTCCATTCTTAACGCGGCCTCGGCCGAATTCCAACCGCGCCATTGACCGAGCGGCGGAGATTTTTGTGGAGCCTCACGAGCACGTCCGTTGGGCGGAATTCTGAGCAAGAGGCCCGGCCAAGGCCGGGGCTCGAGTCGAAGGGCCTCTTGACCTCGCGCGCCAAGATATATAGAAATCCTGGCCTGTTTGTGTGCGCGCGACAGCTTAGAAACGAAAGAAGGTCTGTACCATAAGAGGAAAACCGATGAGACGATGGTTGGTTACGCTAACGATTCTGGCTTGGTTCGGCACGGCTGCCGCAGCGCAACCCGTCAGGGTTTCCGTCCTTGTGGATTTCGACCCGAACAGCTCGGCGCAAACGGTCGTCGTCGAAAGCATCGCCGCCGACAAAAACGGCATGATCTACGCCTGTGACCGCGTCAGCGGTAGTGTCTGGCGCATCGATCCCAAAGTTCCGAAGCTGGTCGTGGTCGGCAAAGTACAAGAACGCGAGATCGACGGCAAAAAGGCGCTCGCCGCCGTCTCTGGCATCGTTTTCAACCAGCAAGGCGACCTGTTTTTGACCGCCGGCGGCTTCAAGGAAGTGCTTCGCATCCGCGCCAGCGAGCTGAATGCGGAAAAACCGGGCGCCGCGCAAACATTCGCCACCGACACCGAAGGCGCCAATGGCATCGCCTTCGACAAGCAGGGCAATCTCTACGTCACCGGCGGACGCAATGGCAAGATTTACCGAACCGGGCCGGAAGGCGGCAAAGCCGAGGGCTGGGCGCAAATCGAGCTGCACACACGCACGCTCGCCGACGGCAAAACCCAGCAGGCGATTCCCGCCAATGGCATCGTTTTCGATGCTCAAGCGACGACGCTCTACGTCGCGGACACGGCGCGCGGCGCGATCTGGAAAGTCCCTCTTGGTTCCGACGGTAAAGCCGGTAAGCCGGTGCTCATGACGCAGAGTCCGCTTCTGGAAGGCGCCGATGGGCCGGCGTTCGATCCGAAGGGCAACCTTTGGGTTGCAGCCAACGAGCGCAACGCCGTGGTTTCGGTCACGCCCGATGGAAAAACCCAAGACATTCAAAAGAACGGCAGCCAAGGGCCGCTGGAGTTTCCAACCTCGGTGATTTTCATCGGCGACACGGCCTACGTCAGCAACTTCGACACGCCCAGGCGCGACAATCTTGCCGCCGACGGGAAAACTTCGCTGGACGGCATCGGCGCTTCGATCATCAAGATCGAGCCGTAGACCCCGCTTCCATGAACCACATCAAGCCAGCCACTAAAGCATTGGCTTCCCCGGGTTTCCTGCG
The DNA here is from genome assembly GCA_030688735.1 of Deltaproteobacteria bacterium. Lineage (GTDB taxonomy): Bacteria > Desulfobacterota > Binatia > UBA9968 > UBA9968 > JACPFE01. Next base: position 9,155 of record JAUYJC010000501.1, on the reverse strand, counting down.
AAGAAGTCTTCACCACAAAGACACAGCACGGCGAAGCCGCAACCAACGCAGCAATCATAATTTCACCGCAGAGACGCCGAGGTCGCAGAGTCCGGAGTATTGATTGCGAAAACTCTTTGCTCCGCGCCCTCCGCGCCTCCGCGGTGCAAACTTCGATCCCTGCTTCACACAGAAGCCTGAATATCCGAAAAGAAGGACGGTTGGGGCAATGAGATTCTCTTGCGGATTCATTACAAACTAGTAAAGTGCGGCGCAGACCTAAAATCCCATTACCAACACCATTCCCATAAGGGCCTCGGAAGTGAACTATGGCTATCGGACTTTCTCACGGCGGCACCAACGTCTATTCTTCCAAAGAACGCGCGCGGCAACTCTGGGTCGCCACCAAGGACGGCTTAGTCCTTTATGAGCGCGCCGACGACGGCAAATGGCGGGAAACGCGGCGTGCGCTGCGCGGCCAGCATATTAGCTCGATCATTTTCGAACCGAACAGCGGCTCGATGTTCGCGGATCGTTCTTCGGCTCGGTCAGCGCCAGCGCGGACGGGGGAAAAACCTGGGAGCGGCGCGATAACGGCATCACGATTCACGATGTCTACAGCCTCGCCATGAACGTCGTGAGCGGCAAAGTGCGGGTTTTCGCTGGCACGGAGCCGGCGCATCTATTCGTCAGCGAAGATCTCGGCCATCATTGGCGTGAATTACCGAGCCTGCGCGCCGTGCCGACGACTTCGAAGTGGTCGTTTCCCGCGCCGCCGCATGTCGCCCATACCAAATTCATCACCTTCGACCCCCATGATTCGCGCACCATCTATGCCTGCATAGAGCAGGGGGCATTTTTAAAAAGCGACGACGAAGGGAAGAGCTGGCGCGAGTTGAACACCGTGGGGTTGCTCGCCAACAAGAACCGGCCGGTGGAACACTTTTACGACGTGCACCGTTGTCTGATCGATCCGCGCGACCCGCAACGAATCTACGTCACCGGCGGCGCCGGGCTCTACGTCACTCACACCGGCGGCGGCAGTTGGGAGCGCTGGATGTGTCCGGATTGGGCGGCGGACGTTTATCCGGACGGCTTTGTTTGGAATCCGAAGAATCCCGATCTCATGTTCGTCACCGCCGCGGAACACAACCCGCAGACCTGGCGCAAGGCGGGTCCGGCGGCCCGCGCCGAAGGCAAGATCTACCGCAGTAAAGACTGTGGAAGAAATTGGCAGCGGCTCGCCGGCGGTCTGCCCGATAGCATAAAGCACGAGTTCGGCGCGCTTTGCCTGGAGGAATCGGACGGCGTCTGCTCGATCTTCGGCGGCACCACCGGCGGCGAAGTTTTTTCCAGCGAGGACAACGGCGACAGCTGGAGTTGCATCGCATCCGATCTCGCGCCGATCTCAAAGAAAGGCCACGAACGGCTGCTGGCGGCGAGTTGATGAGCCCAGCGAACGACAGATCCGGCGGCGCTCTAGCGGGTTGCTGAAAAAAGGTTCGGAATGCTTCGAAAGCCTCAGCATGAACGGAAAATGCTCAATGATATCCAAACCCCCTCCGTTCGTCCTGAGCACCGTCGAAGGACTCCCACAGAGTCTGTCACCAACCTGCTAGCGGGCCAGCTCCGCAAACAAAGCGCGCGGGACGCCGCGCGCGGCATTTGAACGCTGAAAGGAATTGACGATGGAAAAAACGATTCAAGTTGACGGACTCAAGACTTGTTACTTGGAGGAAGGCTCCGGAGCGCTGGTGGTCTTTCTGCACGGCGCCTCCCTCGGCTCCTCGGCGCGCGCCTTCGAACGGAACCTATCCGTCTTCGCCTCCGCGGGTTTCCGCGCCATCGCGTACGATCAGCCGGGTTTCGGCTTGACCGACAACCCGACCGACTACACGGCGTCCTACCGCACGCTGTTCATCGTCAAGTTTCTCGATGCCATCGACGCCAACCGTGCCGCTCTAGTAGGCCACTCGCAGGCCGCCGGTATGGCCGTGCGCGTCGCACTCCAGCATCCGCCGCGTTTAACGCACCTGTTGCTAGTCGGCGGAGGCGGAGTCTTGCCGCCGCTCCCCGGCAAGAGCGTCAGCGGCCCGGCCGAGGGCCAGGAGGGAACCGGCGCGACGCCAACGCTCGAAGACATGCGCAACATCATGAACAACAATTTTTTCAACAAGGCGCTAATCACCTCGGAGTTGCTGGAGCAGCGGTTAAAAATGAGCGTCGGAAAAAATTTCGACGCGTTCATCGCGCGCTCCAAAGTGCGCGAGCCCCAGGGCGGCGGCGTCCCGTTGTATCAGCGGCTTAAAGAAATCTCCGTGCCGCTGCTGCTGCTCTACGGCAAGCAGGACCGCGGCTCCGCGGCCGAGCGCGCCGCGCTCTTGAAGGAACAGGAGCCGAGCCTGCGCATCGAGCTGATCGACAACGCCGCCCATCTGGTCATCTGGGAAGCGGCGGATAAATTCAACGAAGCAGCGCTGCGGTTTCTCAAGCAATAGCCCGAGCCTTCCGACCCCTAGCCGCTGAACTGACAGGAAACCGGCAACATGCTCGAATTCGCAGGCCGAGAGATACCCAACGAGTTAAGCGAGATCGTCGGTCCCGAACGCGCGGTGCTGCTGGTCTGGGACATGCAGAACGATCAAGCGGGCGGTTCCTTTAATAAGGATGCGCTGATCCGCAACGCCCCGCCGCTGATCGCGGCGGCTGCGTCGGCGGGAATCAAAACCGTTTACACGCGGCAAACTCCTTTTTTGTGGCAGGACGAATCGCCGGCCTGGATTCGTCGCCAGATGAAAACCGAAAAGGTCGATCACCCGGGCAATCTCAAGCCGCGCCGGCTTCATGGGAGCTTCGGCTGGAATATTATGGAGCCGTTCAAGCCGGGCGCCAACGACATCGTCATCGACAAGCGTCGCTCGAGCATGTTCATCGGCAACGAGTTCGAAACCATTCTCGGCAACCGCGGCGCGACGACGGTCGCCATGATCGGCTGCACCACCGACGGCGGGGTCAAATCGACGGTGCGCGACGGCTTTCTGCGCGGCTATTTCATGGTCGTCGTGCGTGACTGCGTGGGCACCTACACCGAGGAAGGCCACAACGCCGCGCTCAAACGCATGGAGCGCTTCGGCGACATCGTCGATTCGAAAGAGCTGATCTCCATTTGGCGGCGATGACAAGGGGCGGATTTGAAACCCGCCCCTACGGGGGGTCCCAAGGCGGCGAAAAGAGAAAAACATGAATGGAGGAAGTGGCAAGCAGGCCCTGCACGTCGCGACTTTTTCCGGCTGGTACCGGTTCGAGCAACACGGCAAGGAGTGGCGGCAGACAAGACGCGACTTGAGTTATTGGACGCTCACATGCATGTCGGTGGACCCGGAGGACCCGAAGAAGATCTACGTGGGGACGGAGCACTCGGGGCTTTTCTATACGCGAGACGGCGGCGCCCACTGGCATCGCGCCGAGCCGAACACGCCCAAGATGATGCTCTTCTCCGCGCTGGCGCTGAACGGCGGCGTCATGGTGGGAACCGTTCCCTCGGCGGTCTATCGCAGCAAAAACGGCGGTTGGGAAGAGTTGGCAGGCGTGCGTCTGCACAGCGCCGGAGCGAGTTTTCCTCCCAGTCCTGAGCTGCAATCCCGTGCGCGCTACTTGACCTTCGATCCGGAGAACAAAAATCGCCTATACGCCGGCATCGAAGTCGGCGGAATGGTCTTTAGCGACGACAGTGGGAAAAACTGGCAGCCGGCCAACGCGGGTCTCACCGACATGGACATCCATGAGGTCCTGGCATCCAGGGAAAATTCCGGCATGGTGTTTCTCGCCTGCGGCGAGGCCTGCTTCCGCAGCCCGGACCGCGCCGGCCATTGGGAAAATATTTCTCCCAAGACTCACGACTACGGCATTTCCGTCGCTGAAGATAAGAATGGCGTCGTCTATGTCGGCGCCGCAAAGGGACGGCCGAATCTATGGATTCGCGACCAAGGCGCCATGGCGGCGATTTTCCGCAGCCTGGACAAAGGATCGAACTGGGAGAAAGTCATCGACAATTTAAACGGCGGCGTCATGCACATGTGCCCTACTCCCGACGGCAACGGCATGGTCGCCGGTACTTCCGACGGGAGCCTGTTCATGATCGATGACTCCGGCGCGCGCGAGGTCGTGAGCGGATTACCCTTTGTCACGTCCGTCGAGTTAGGAGCGTAAGAAACCGTGAAAGAGGTATTTTCGCCATGAAACTGTACACTTTTTTCCGCAGTTCCGCTTCCTATCGCGTGCGCATCGCGCTCAATCTGAAAGGGCTGCAATACGAGCAAGCTCCGATCCACTTACGGCGCGGCGGCGGCGAGCAACTGAGCGCGGCGTATAAAGCGATCAATCCGCAGGCGCTCGTGCCGGCGCTGGAGGACGGCGGCAAAATCCTGACCCAGTCGCTCGCGATCATCGAATATCTCGAAGAGCGCTATTCTCAACCGCCGTTGCTGCCCCGCGATCCGGCGGACAAGGCAGTCGTCCGCAGCATGGCGCTGATCATCGCCTGCGAAGTCCATCCGATTCAGAACCTGCGCGTGCTGCAGTACGTCAAGAGAGAATACAACCAATCCGACGAGCAAGTGAATCGCTGGGCGCAGCACTGGATCGACCTCGGTCTCGCCGCGTTGGAGCAGATAATCGTCGCGCAGCCGCGGCGCGGCAAGTTCTGCTTCGGCGACACGCCGACCTTAGCGGACATCTGTCTCGTGCCTCAGCTGGGCAACGCGCGGCGTTACGGGTGCGATCTGTCTCCCTACCCTGCGGTCATCGAGATCGAGAAGAATTGCATGGCGCTACCGGCTTTCGCCGACGCCGCGCCGGAAAAACAACCCGACGCGGAATAGTAGTTTCGGGTTTCGAGTTAACCTAAAACAAGAAACCAAGCATGCGCGACTGGTTGCTTGTTTGACCGATTAAGACCCATGTTCGTTCTCAAGCAATTTTTGAAGCAACTCATTCTCCCGCCGGTGTCGTGGCTCCTGCTGTTGTTGGTCGTTTTGATTTTCTGGCGGCGTCAGTGGGCGAGAAAATTTCTAATTGTAATATTCTGCCTCATCGCCATTCTCCATAGCGGACTCGTCGGCTATGGCCTGCGCTATCCCCTCGAATCGCGCTATACGCCGGTGATCCATCCGGCCCAGGCCGAGCCCTACGATGCCATCGTTGTTCTGACAAGCACGAGCATTCCCGCCGGCGGGTTGATTCCGTTCCCAACCATCGACGTCGCCATGTTTCGCCGGCTCGACGAGGCCTGGCGTCTCTACCGTATGCGCCCCAGACCGATCGTCGTTTCCGGCGGCCATGTCAATCCTTTCACACCGGCGGCAAATGAAAACCAAATTGCCCGCAATTATCTAATCCGTTGGGGCGTGCCGCCGACCGATGTGCTCGGCGAAGATCGCTCGCGCGACACGTTCGAAAGCGCAGTGGAGGTCCAAAAACTGCTTAAACAAAAAGGTTGGCGGCGCTATCTCCTGGTTACCTCCGCCATGCATATGCCGCGCAGCATGCTCGCCTTCTCCGCCAGAGCGCCGGAACCGATCCCCGCTCCCGGCGATTTTTCTCTGGGCGAGCTGAAACTTACGCCCTTGGATTTCTTTCCCACCTTGGGAGCCGCGCGGGGCATCGCCGAATCCTTGCACGAGTACATCGGCCTCGCTAACTACTACTGGCGCATTCACATTTCCAGGGACGAATAGTAGTGCAACCGTTGCAAATCATGACATGAGTGATAGAGAGCAGTTCTCTCCAATGTGTCGGGGCACTAATAGCGGGCAAGAGCTCGACGCCGGGCATGTCGAGCACGAGGTGAACCATGAAAGTCGTCGATGCGATCAGCGAAATTCTCAAACGCGAAGGCGTTGAGTTCCTCAGTTGCTATCCGACCAACACGTTGATCGAAGCCGCGGCATCGGCGGGGATCAAGCCCCTCGTCTGCCGGCAAGAGCGCGTCGGCGTCGGTATCGCCGACGGTTTCACGCGCATCACCAATGGAAAACGCATCGGCGTCTTCACGATGCAGGCGGGTCCCGGCGCGGAAAACGCTTTCTCCGGCATCACCACCGCTTACTCGGATTCCGTGCCGATCCTGCTGCTTCCCGTCGGCCACGCCCGCAACACTTCCCAGGTCTTTCACTTCTTCAGATCCGTGCAAGCCTACGCGCCGGTAACGAAATGGACCGAAGAAATCACGCTGGCGAATCAGGTTCCCGAGATCATGCGGCGGGCCTTTAGCTATTTAAAGATGGGACGCCTCGGTCCCGTTCTGGTGGAAATCCCCAACGACGCCGCGGTCGAAGAGTTTCCCTTGGCCAGCGTAAATTACACGCCGGTCAAAAGAACCGTCAGCGGCGCTAACGCGCGCGACATCGAGGAAGCGGCGAAGGTTTTGGTGCAAGCAAAATCTCCGGTCATTATTGCCGGACAGGGCGTGCTTTACGCGGAAGCGGCAGATGACTTAGTCGAGCTCGCCGAACTGCTGCAAGCACCAGTGACGACGACGCTCGAAGGCAAGAGCGCCTTTCCCGAACATCATCCGCTCTCCCTCGGCACCGGCGCCGGCGTGATGCCGAGACCGGTTCAGACATTCTTACAAAAAGCCGATGTCGTCTTAGCCATCGGCGCAAGCCTCACGAAGCAGAGCATCGTCGCCGCGCCTATTCCCGGCGGCAAAGTCATCATTCACGCGACCAACGACGAGCGCGACATCAACAAGCACTATCCGGCGGACTATCCGATCCTCGGCGACGCCAAACCGGTTCTGCGCCAGTTCATTGAAGCGACAAAAGATCTGCTCGGCGCTAAGAATCGTGACGGGGGCTCCGTCGCCGCTGAGATCAAAAAGGGGAGAGAAGAGTGGATGGCCGAATGGATGCCTAAATTGACCTCTAATGAGAAGCCGATCAATCCCTACCGCGTCATGTGGGAGTTTATGAATCTCTTCGACCGCGAGAAAGTCATCGTCACCCACGACGCCGGCAGCCCGCGCAACCAGCTCGTCCCCTTCTACCAGGCGCCGACACCGCGCAGCTACATCGGCTGGGGAAAGTCCCACGCGCTCGGCACCGGGCTCGGCCTCATCATGGGCGCAAAGCTCGCCGCGCCGGACAAATTCTGCGTCAACTTCATGGGCGACGCCGCCTTCGGCATGACCGGGCTGGATTTCGAAACCGCGGTGCGCTGCAACATTCCGATCCTCACGATCGTGCTCAACAACAACTTCATGGCCGCCGAGACCCACAGCATGCACGCGTCTCACGAACGCTACGGAACAATGAACATCCTCGGCAACTACGCCGATCTGGCAAGGTCGCTGGGTGGCTGGTCCGAAAGAGTCGAGGAGCCCGGCGAGATCGTCCTCGCGCTCAAGCGCGCGCGCAAAGTCACCGACGACGGCAAAGCCGCTTTGCTGGAATTCATCACCAGCCGGGAGATCAATTATTCTAGGATGCGGGACTGAAAACTCCACGCCTCGTGGGCACGGACACCGCTAAGTGTCCCTGGCCATCTCGCTCACAAGTTTGTTTGGGAATAGCGTCGTAGCCGAATTCCATGTAATTCGGCAACTCAATTGCCGAATTACATGGAATATGGCAATATCAATGCCGAAATGTACAAACGCGCCCTCGATCTGCGGGAGACGGTCAGACACAAATCGATTTTTCTCTTTGGTCCGCGTCAGACCGGTAAAAGCACGCTGGTGCGCGAAACATTCCCGGACGCCGCCTATTACGATCTGCTCGAAGCCGATACCTTTCGCGAACTCAGCGCTCGTCCTGAGTATTTGCGGCAAACACTGAAAGCCGAACAGTCCATCGTCGTCGTTGACGAAGTGCAAAAACTTCCCGCCCTGCTCGACGAAATTCAGTTGCTCCTCGATCGCAACAAAAAGTTGCGCTTCGTTTTGACCGGGAGTAGCGCGCGCAAATTGAAACGCGGCGCGGCCAACCTGCTCGGCGGGCGCGCATGGATTTGTCGGTTGCATCCGCTCGTATCCATCGAGCTGGACGACTCAAGACTGCTCGATCGCCTAAATCGCGGCAGCCTTCCCGCCATCATCGATTCCGAACATTACCGCGAAGACCTCAAAGCCTATGTCGGCACCTATTTGCGTGAAGAAATTCGCGCTGAAGGCTTGACGAGGTCAATTGAGAATTTCTCCCGCTTCCTGGAAGTCGCCGGCCTAACCAGCGGCGAGCAGATCAACTTCGCGGCGGTCGCGGATGACGCCGGATTCCCGCCCCGTACCGTGCGCGAGCATTATCAGATCCTCGAAGACACACTGGTCGGACACCAGATCCCGGCCTACCAAAAGACCTCCAAGCGTAAGCCCGTCGCCACCGCGAAGTTCTTTTTTTTCGACATCGGCGTCACCAACACCCTCAAACGCATTCAAGGCATCGAACCCGGCTCCGATACCTACGGTCGCGCCCTGGAACATTTGGTATTCCTGGAGCTGCGCGGTTATCTGGACTACCGCAGACTCGACCATGAACTCACCTATTGGCGCAGCCGCTCGCAGTTCGAAGTGGATTTCGTCGTCGGCGACCAACTGGGAGTCGAGGTCAAGTCTAAAGCTCGAGTCTCGCCGCGCGACTACAAAGGCCTGCTGGCGCTTGGCGAAGAGGTGAAGCTCAAAAGAAAACTCGTCGTTTGCGGTGAGAAACAACGCCGGCGCGCGGACGACGGCGTGGAGATATTACCCCCGAGCGACTTCTTCCGAGAGTTATGGGCGGGCAATCTGCTGGATTGATTCATGCCACGACGCAGATCGTCGTCAGTGACATTGACCGTGTCGGCGGACACGCCAAGATTCCACCGCCAAGTACGGTGACCGACAACTTCAAAGCCGCGCTGCTGGAATTCATCATCAGCCGGAAGATCAACTACTATTCGCGAATGGGTAACTGACCAGCGATACGACGCTCTTAGACCTTGCCCATATCGCCGACATCCTTGCCCGGCGTAGACGCTAGTCGTTGCGCCCCCTGGCGCCACGTTCCCTGATTCACCATCAAAAAAAATAAGAAAATTGATCGAAACGCAAGAACCTTGTTGGCATGCACGGTTAAGGTGCATTAGAGTGTTTTAACAATCAGAAAGCACTCACCAACGAGGTGATAGATGGCACAAGGAATACT
>JAUYJC010000500.1 GCA_030688735.1 Deltaproteobacteria bacterium | reverse complement strand
AGTATTCCTTGTGCCATCTATCACCTCGTTGGTGAGTGCTTTCTGATTGTTAAAACACTCTAATGCACCTTAACCGTGCATGCCAACAAGGTTCTTGCGTTTCGATCAATTTTCTTATTTTTTTTGATGGTGAATCAGGGGATCATCGTCCGCTTGACTTCTTCTATGCCTTTTTCGGCGAGCAGAGCAGAAAATTCTCCAATGTCGTCCGATAGGTCTTCGTCGGTGCGTTCGCGAAGAATGGACGCAATCTGGAGGTAGAAGAAAAAGAAGGCCAGAAGCGAAGAAACCGTGAAGATCCCCGCGTACCAAACGGTAAGACGGAACGTCAGCGTGCGGCGGACCCTACGGAGTTTGTCTGATAACATACCCCATCCCTCGGATGGTCTGGATGAGTTTCGCGTCGCCAGAACCTTTGTCGATTTTATCCCGCAGCCGGCACATGCACGCTTCCACCACGTTGGTCTGCGGGTCGAAGTTATAGTCCCAAACATGTTCCATGATCATGGTTTTGGAAACGACTCTGCCGGCGTTGCGCATGAGATACTCCAGCAGCGCAAATTCCCGCGGTTGAAGATCGATCTTGTTGTCGCCCCGAGCCACCTGGCGGGTAAGGAGATTGATGGACAAATCCCCGACGGTCAAGCTGGTGGGCTCGGCAACCCCGCTCGCTCTGCGTATCAATGCTTGCACACGCGCCAAAAGCTCGGAGAAGGCAAAGGGCTTGGTCAGGTAGTCGTCGCTGCCCGTTTGCAGCCCCTTGATGCGATCGTCGGTGGAGCTTCTGGCGCTCAGAATGATCACCGGCAGCCGGTTTTTTTTCCGGCGCAACTCGCCGATGAGCGTCAGGCCGTCGAGTTTCGGCAGCATCACGTCGATGATCGCCGTGTCATAGGGTTCGCTGAGAGCCATGTGAAGACCGGTCTCCCCGTCGCTGACATGGTCTACGGCGTAGCCGCCTTCTTTTAGCCCCTTTAGAATAAAGGAAGCGGTCTTCGCGTCATCTTCAACCAAAAGCAAGCGCATACTTAGCTACACAATCCCCTCCCCAGATTGACGCATCGTATCCAAAACACCCCAGTCGATCAAACTCAGGACTGCGGTTCGGGGAATTCGCTCCTTTCGGAGCAACGTTAACAAGGGGGGGTAATGGGAAAACGATGGGGAAATTACTATTTGGTAATGTTGGGCAAGGGAGAAGGGTAAGTCAGGAAACGATTGCTCGCTCTGGTTTTTTGCTCCGCCTCTCTCTGCTAATATCCTTGCCTGTTATCTCGTGAGACGAAGTCGAACGGAGGACATCAATATGATCGCTCGAACACTACCGCTCCAGCGGCTGGCGCGAATGTTTTGCGCGGTATTTTCGCTAACATCGATACTAGTTTATTTCGGCGGTGCGGATGGCCTCTACGCTGCCCAAGCAAATCAGCCGTTTGCCGCCTTCAACCTTAAGGTTGAGATCGACATCGAGGATGGCGAAATTGACATGACGGCTACCTTTACCCTGGGAGCGGGCAGCAACGGGCTTGATCCTCCCAAAGAAACGGTCAGCCTGGAAGTAAAAGGCGGCACCGGAGCATACTCCGTAGCGATCCCGGCGGGATCCTTCAAGAAGGACGGGAGTGGACGGTTTACGTTCCAAGGTGCGATCAACAAAGTGAAGCTGGAAGCATCGATCCGACCCTTGCGCGACGGCGTCTTCGAGTTCGAGGTGGAGACCGAAGGCGCAAACCTCAAAGGTTTCGCGAACCCGGTAACCGTGACCCTGACCATCGGCGATGACGGCGGCAGCAGAACGGTCAGGGCCGAGATCGAGTAAAAAGCGAAAAAGGGGCCGTCTCTTGACTCGTTTGCCCTTGCCGGGCTATTCGGATAATTCCGGAGGCTGGTAAAAGGAGGATTGTCATGGCGCAGCACATTGACGGACCGCTTTACTATGAACGGATGGGACGCACCGGGCCGGTGATCGCTTTTGTCCATCCCAACCCGATGGACCAGTCGTGCTGGATTTTTCAGATGGCGCACCTGTCGACCTGGTACCGCTGCATCGCCATCGACATCCCGGGATACGGCCGCTCGCCGAAGGCCGACGCCGGGCTGACGATGACAGACATGGCCGAGGCCTGTTGGGAAGCGATCGACGACGCCGCGCCAGGCGAAAGGGCGATCCTGGTCGGCTGCTCGGTCGGATCGTCGATCGCTCCTTACATGTACCACCAACGCCCCGAGAAGACGGCGGCGCTCGTGTTGTCAGGCACCGGTTACAACCCGACCAAGGAATTTACCCAGAAGCGCATCGATAACTACACGGCCGACGGGGTCGACTATCGCTGGAGATACACATTCGAGGATCTGAGCCCGGCGTTTCGCGCGACGCCCCTGGCGCATTTCTTCGCCAACCTATTTACCGAACGGAATGAGTTCGCCGACGTGCAGACGATCATCCACCAGTTCAAGGCTCTTGCGCAACCCTATCCGGAAGGCCATCACGAGCGCATCGCCTGCCCGACGATCATTCTGACCGGGAGCGAAGACGGCAGCCATGAGCGCGCCTTCGCACTCAAAGCGCGCATACCCAACTGCGAGCTGAAGGTTTTGCCCGGAGCCGGCCACGCCTGCCAGATGGAGCAACCCTGGCTATTCGATCGCTTCATGATCGAATTTCTCACCAAGCACGGCCTGTTCCCTGCAGCATCGAAGCCGACTAGCGCCGCAGGGAGGTAGCAAGATCTGTAGAAGAAGCTTCACCCAGAAAGATCTATAGGGGTTGCCTGCCCGGTAACCCATAACCACCAAGATGGGCGCTGTGGGGAAGCCTGATTCTGGGTGTTCTGATTTTGGGTTGGATGGCGTATCGTTTGTCGCGATAGATTTCGAGAAAGAATTCGGCTGACGCGCCAGATTCGAAAGGCCGAGGAATTCCCTGAGCGACGGGGTTCAAAACGAGAACGTCATTGTCTATTTGTCTATGCCGAGCTCGTCGATGGGCGCAGGGGCCGTCTGCCCCCGGCGTTCTTGTCGTAGTCCGGTTCCAGCCGCTCTTCCCTCACTTCGACCAAAAGTTTTTCCATCGATTTCGTCATCAAGCGCAGCGAGTGATCAAGCTCGCCGTTAAGCGCATCGGTGGCGCGGAAAATCTCCCGCATGATTTCCTTTTCGTGGTTTTGCTTTAGGCCGGCCAGGATGCGCTCCCGGGCGCTGATCAGTTCCGCCTTGTGTTTCATGGGGAGATGTCGCCTGGACGAGATCAAGGAAAGTATGACTCCGACCAATATGCCTGCGCAAAAGACAGCCAGCCCG
>JAUYJC010000491.1 GCA_030688735.1 Deltaproteobacteria bacterium | reverse complement strand
GGAAATCAGTGGGACGCACTTCGCGCATCCCACGCTCTGGATGCTTCTGTATCTTTTTCTACAAAACTGGAGCGGGAAACGGGAATCGAACCCGTGCCGAAAGATTGGAAATCTCTCGTTCTACCATTAAACTATTCCCGCATGTCAGAGAAAACTTGTTCGGCCCAAAACATGATCTTCCTGAACAGAAAGATACCGTGTCTTTTCTCGCCTCTAGCAAGTATCACAATGTGAAGTGTACCATATGGGAGGCTGTTACGTCGCTTCTGGAGCTTGTTTTTTCTGGTGTCAAATTGTGTCTTACCAAACTGATGATTGGGTAGTCCGGCTAACTTCGACCAGTAATTCTTTGCTGAAACCTCGTCATTATCTGGGTAGAGATGGACACGAAGACGAAAGTTATCATTCTTCAGGTCCAACACTTCACGAAACCACCTCATCATCAACCTGATAGTTTCAGGATCGGAGTTAGCGAAACGGACAACCCCAGTAGTTTTAGACCCCTCGCCCATATAAAGAGCTAATCCCAGCATCCATAAGTCCCTTTTTGTAATAGCCGGTAATTCCTTTTGAGCTTCTTGTTTTGCGTCGGTCAGTGACTGGAGGCGATCTTTCTTACGAGCCATTGTCATCTGCTTGGTAGCCTTCGCTATCCTGTGCACCACCGTTTCATTTGGACGGTAAGGCAGATCTTTGAGCCAATCACTTAAGGTGCTTTTAGATACCCCGATTTCTTTTCGTATTAAGTTATACGAGTAACCTAACCCCCTCAAGTCTATTGCTTGTTGCTTGAGAATTGCTCGAGTCATTATAGTACTAGCGTATCGTACACTACGATATATAGTCAAGGGTACGAAAAACTATAACTCAATTTCTCTCAGATAGTCCTAGCCCTATTTTCCTCGCTTGCTAGCTGTTTTTGGCTAGGTCGATAACGGTTTTGAAGGCGACAATCATTGCGGCTGGAGCCACAAAATGGCTGATATTAATGAAAGCCGTACCGAGCCAGTCGCCGATATAGGGCAGAAAATCGAGACCGGCGCTACCAACCAACAGCAGAACTATGGCCGCCACTAGGAAGCTACTGGTTTCTTTGTAAGTGATGTTGAAGAACCCAACAAACAAGCCAAGGACGGCTAATACCAGCCCCGGCGTCGTTCGATCGGAAGTATCAGGGAAGAAACTCAAGACTATCGCCAATGCGATTCCAAACAAGAACGCTAACTCGCCCCAAGATTTTTGCTTTGTGTCTGCCATAACTTCAGTCTATCTAGGGTGCGGCCGTTGTCAAATCCGCCAGAGGAATCGATTCAAATCAATGTAGTAGCTGTCCATTCGTTTCTCAACCACTACCCCCTCTTCTCGAAGTATTTGTGCTTGAAGCTCAGCCGGGTAGCTCAAGTTAACAATCGAGACTCTCCCTTTCGAGTTGATAACGCGTTGCCACGGTAATTGTTCGCTTTCGCTGGAAGAATGCAGAATTCGCCCAACCATTAAAGCCGCTCGAGGACTACCAGCCAAAGCGGCGATCTGGCCGTAAGTGGCGACTTTCCCCTGCGGTATTTGTTTAATCTGACTGATTACTTGCTCCTTGAAGCTCATCGCTGTTAATATACCCTAGATGGGTGAAGTTTGGTTGTATAGTTTGCTTAGCGTGATTGCTGTCAGTCTAATCTCCTTAATCGGAGTGATTGTTTTATCGATCAAGCGAGAGGTGCTTAACCGAATCGTCTTTATATTAGTTAGTCTGGCAGTCGGCGCACTTTTCGGCGACACCCTCATCCATCTGTTACCAGAGGCCTACGCTTCCTTCGATAGCGAGCTAACGGTCGCCTACCTGGTTATGGTCGGCTTTCTGCTCTTTTTTCTGGTCGAAAAATACTTTCACTGGCACCATCACCACGACGAAGAATCGGGTATTCACGTTCACCCGGTTGGCTATATCAGTCTTGTCTCCGACGGGATTCACAATTTCATCGATGGAATATTGATCGGCGTCTCTTATCTCGTTTCTATTCCTCTTGGGATCGCCACAACTTTGGCGGTGATTCTACATGAAATACCCCAGGAGATCGGAGACTTCGGGGTGCTCATCAGCGCCGGCTTCTCTCGCCAGAAAGCAGTCTTACTAAACTTTGCCACCGGCTTGACAGCGGTTCTGGGGACGGTGCTGGCGATCGTTTTTGGTGGTCGACTGGAGACATTGGCGCAACTGGCCATTCCGCTCACCGCCGGCGGGTTCCTCTATATCGCCGCGGTTGATTTACTCCCCCCACTTCATAAAGAGACCCGACCTTTTCGATCGCTGATACAGCTACTGGCGATTATCGCTGGCGTCGCCATCATGGCCTGGCTGAAGATATACGAAGGCTGAATAATGCTTGCAAGTCGGAAAATGTGAAAAAATCCTCTAGCTACCAATATATAGTATAGTATATACGGGGAATTAGAGGTGCTACTAAAGTGGGCGCACGAAGCAGGGGGTTGTGGCTAAACTTGAGACGAGTTGACCACTTCGACGCGGTCGCCGATTGTTATGCCGTCGGCGGCGCTCGCGTTTATTTCCAAGACATAATCTACTTCAGTGTCAGGTGAGTAAGTAGGCAGATTCTCAGGTTTAGCATCAGATTTTGGCGCGGGAACACGGCGCGAGATATCGACAACCCTGCCGTCAAAGATCCAGATTATATCTAGGTCAAAGCGCATATCTTTCATCCAGAATGCTGGGGTCTGGGCTGGTTTAAAGACAAACAGCATCCCGGCGTTTATTGCCAATGTGTCGCGCTCACCCAAGCCAAGCGCCTGTTGCTCGTCGGTCAGTGCCAGTTCGACACTAAAAGTTTTTTCACCGATCCGGACACCGCTACGAGCGTACTGGTCTAGGCTGAATTCGGTTGCGGGAACTGTCTCGGCGCTAAGGGTGGTCTTCGAACTAGATTTAATTTGGTTAACACCAAACCCGGCCGCTATTACTACTGCCGCCAAGATTCCAAAACTAATTAATTTATTTTTCATGATCGGTCGGGAGTAGCAGATGACATTCTAACTCTGTTGACAGAGGAAGGAAAGTTTTTTCCGAAGCTACCAGGGGTGGGTCACAATTCAGGTTTGTCTGACGGGTCCTTTTCAGCCGGAGGACAGAGCGGATGAATGCCGTAATGCTTTACATAGAAAAGCTGAACAATCTTGGTCGCGTGATGCTGAGCCTCAGCATCAGACAGCTTCACCCCAAACTTTCTAAAGCACAGTTCCCTAAACTGTTCGATCTCATCGCTGGTTGGTATAGGCAAGCGCATAGACCACGGTTGAAGGAATATCGACCGGTTTGTCAAATCCCGTTCGATGGAATGCACGCAATTTGCAGTCGTCGTGGCAATCAGCAAGCTGGAAGCAAACGATGACCAAGTCAATCTATCACCAAATCATCTCAGCCAAGGGCAAGGAAGTGATTCGGCGCAAGAAAGCCGAAGGCGAATCCATGCATCAAGCTCCGCTCGGCTACCGCAACGTCGTGATCGAAGGCCGAACAGTGCTCGAAAGGCACCCCAGGAAGTATCGCCTGGTACAGGTAGCCAAGAGGATGTGGCAGGAAGGTGTGTCGCTAAGAACCATCTGCCGAGTCATGCAAGCTAAAGGTCTTCGAACGAAGAAAGGCAAACTAATCAGGAGGTCGAGCATGTACTTGGTTGTTAAGCAACGATAACAGGTACAAAACCGGTCTACCATTGTCGGGAGTAGCAGATGACATTCTAACTCTGTTAGCAGAGGAAGGAAAGTTTTTCCCAAGAATGCCAGAGGCCGGTCAAAGTTCAGCTTTGTCTGATAGGTCTCGTTCGACCGGAGGACAGAGCGGATGAATGCCGTAATGCTGCACATAGAACAGCTGGACGATCTTCGTCGCATACCGCTGGGTCTGGGCATCCGTCAACTCAAGACCGAATTTTCGCCAACAAAGTTCTTTGAATCGCTTCACTTCATTTTCATTGGGAACAGGAAGTATCATTCTTCCGCTATAGCAAGTAAATGTCCTGGCCAATCACATTTGCCCGACCCTTTGTCAAAAATCGTGGCATGGCATGCTTCAAAAGTTGCGGGGGATTTCAACACGATCACATTGGGGATGACAGGATGACTGACACGAGCTACTACAAATCGATCTCAGCGAAGGGCAAGCTGGCGATCCGTCAAAAGAAAGCCGAAGCGGAATCCATGCATCAGGCACCTCTCGGATACCGGAACGTCCGGGCCAACGGTCGCTCCACCATGGAGCGAGATCCAAAAAAGTATCGGCTCGTTCAACTGGCGAAACGAATGCGAGAGGAGGGAAATTCGATCAACGCCGTCTGTCGGGCAATGAAGGCCAGGGGCCTGCGATCAAAACGCGGCAAGCTGATCGGGCCGTCAAGCATGCATCTGATCCTGGGCAGGCCTTAACTGGCCGGCCCGCTGGGGTCTAGCTCTTGAATGGCGCGAGTCACACCAGTAGACTTGTCTGATGAAGCCGCTTTGGATCACCTACGCATGGACAGACAATGAGGAAGGCAATTTTGACCACTTTGTCGCCGAAATTGAGAAGGCCGGTATCCCGACCAAATACGATCGTGTCGCGCTCGTGCCTGGCCGGCGGCTCTGGGATGAGATCGACAAGAACATACGAAGTGATGATTTATCGGGCTGGGCTTGCCTGGTCACGCCGAACAGTCTCGCCAGTGAACCGTGTCGGGAAGAGCTCGCCTATGCCTTGAATCAGGCACTCAAGGTTAAAGGCGGAACGTTTCCGATTTTGGGCTTGCTCGGCCCGGGTGTCGACATCAAGGGCCTGCCGCAAGCCTTGTCCACCCGCTTGTGTGTAGATCTTCGCTCACCAAATTGGCTCGAACAGGTTCGCGCCGCCGTCGAGCAGCGTCCGCCGCAAGCGACCCCTACGGAGTCGGCGCCGTATATTGTCCAATTCCATCAAGGCTTTCTCAATGATCCCGCATTGCAGGCGATCGAGGTCCGACCCCGGCTAGGAGAAGTCCACTATTGGCGTATTGCATTTCCGGTCAGCACGCCCGGATTCGTCGCTCACGGTACCGGCCCAGCCAACGGCAAGCAAATGAGAGGGAGCGGTCGCGACGTATTGGACGGCACCATCCAAATCGGCGGGGTGGACTGCAAGTTTGTCGGAAGTGGAGACTCGATTACGCCGGCAACCTCAGGTTTCGCGGTATTTCGAGGGAACCTGCCTGATCAATGTTTCGTCGGGAGCGCAGCCGGACCGTCGGAGCTCCCTCAGCAGTGGCTCTGCTTCCCTCGTCGATAGGATAACCTTTATTGGTTCTCACACCTGTCCATAACTGTCGGGAGTAGCAGATCACATTCTAAGTGAATGACTGAACACGAGCGTTCCCTCGAACGCCACCAGAACATGGGGCGGAACGACTGCACCAGGCTGTCGGCAAGCGGCTTCCATCCAACGGGAATGATTGTGTTGAAACGCCTTGGCCTTTCGGGTGGATTCGCCCTGGATCTCCAGGCGGTACGCGTGGTGGACGAGTCGGTCGAGGATGGCGTCGGCCAATGCCAAGTCTCCGATGGCCTCGTGCCAGTGTTCGAAAGGGAATTGCGCGCAGATTATTGTGGACCCGCGGGAGGCAGCGCGTGCTCCACAATCTTGTTGACCGTTCGCCGGTTGACGCCGAACTCCTCAGGCGCCTTGCGCTTGCTCAACCCGTCGACCAGAACCGACCGGCGAACCAATTCGTATTTCTGCAATGTTTACACCTCGTGTGGGACGGACCGGCAGGACCGTCCGATGTCGGGTGGTGCTCTTTTCGACCGACACGTCGCTCAGAAGTGGTGCATTATTCGACCGGCACCGACACTGATGGGGGTGCTGTCCTAAGAAGGGTTCGCCCCAAGAGACACAGTTATTGCAAGGGCGACGAAAATCACAAGGATGAAGTACGCAACTCCATAGGTACACGCGTAAACGGATCCGGGAAGCCCCTTTGCTAAGTCGCCGTCGTCATCAAATATCCTAATGACTTCGTCCTTTTGCCTGTTGAGCCAGCTCAAATAGTAGTTAAGCTTGGTACAGGAACGATCAATACCAACTAGGGAAAGCGCCGCGATGCAGGCCCCAAGCACGAACACGGTTGCTTGGTCCTTTGGCCCCTTTGGCTGAGTTGCCACCGCTCCAATAATCGCTGAGGCGGCGACGAGAAAGTTCACCCGATTGTTCAGGACTGTCTCCATATGGTCGCGCTCCTTCCGGACATCCTCGGGTTTTGGCTGCGGAACGTCAATTCCGTCTTTCTTTGCAGGACCGCATTCCGTCGCACACCTTAACCAAAGAATCCGAAAAAAGAGAGGGAGGGCTACGAGCACCGCCCCCAACCAATAGAACACGCCAAGCTTTGCGGCGAAAGCCACGGCAAAGAAACACAGCAGGACGCCTACCGAAGTTACGACCGCTGGATTGAACTGATGCTTCATTCCTCTTTCCAAGTTAGCGGCGAGGCGCCTCACTACAGGCCCAATTCTTCGCTGCAACAGCACTCACCTGCCCCACAACCGTAGCCGCTCACCAAATCGCTCCAGGGGCCGTGCCAGCCGGCGGGTGCCCGCCCAGCGCGCCACCCAGTGCATCATCTTCCCCGCGGACCGATGGGTCGAACTCCTCCAGCTGCGGCGTGCGCGTGAGGCCCGCAAGGTCATAGTCGTCCGGGTCGTTGTCGGATTGCACAATGACGTCGGGCACGTCCTGGCTCCTTGGCCCGCTCCCAAAGATAAACCGTCCATTCCAGGCAGCGGCTCATTGACTGGGATGATTCTACGGGAGATTCCCTTGCCGGGTCAACCCATCGCCCTGAATGAACACTCCACCGGCATGAATTAGCGGCCCATCGCCATGGAAAAGTGGCTCTATGAGGTTCTTGTGTGCATGTTCCGGTGAAAGCGATCAGGGGTTTCTCTCTGGCGGGGTTGTCCCAGTGTTTCGCGTTGTCGTCATTCGGGCCATTGGCGTACTGACCCTGGGGCTATCCAGAAGCGGACTCTTCCTAGGAAGTCCTCCGCGTGCCGTAGCCCCCAAACACTCCTCGATCTGACAATGATCGCGAGAGTGCCGGGAGCGACGAATCACATTGGGGTCGGTGGCATACAGTCGCAACTCGAACCCTGCGTGATTTGAGCGCCGAGCTCTTTACTCAACACTCCGTGCGGTAAATAGCAGCGAACCACCACATTGTCAACCAACGGCTCAGTTTGATTAGTCGTCTTCGATCGCGACGACCACCATCTCATAGGGCAGGCTCCAGTCCCTGGCCTCAGCGTGCTTCATTCGCCACGACACCAGCGACAGGCTGACCCGTGGAATGCCGATCACCTCGACCCGCTCACCGACCGTCGCTGACTTGAGCCGCTGGTAAGGTTCGGATCCCGCCACCAGTGCCAGCCGAACCTCAAAACTCGGGCCAGTGACAGGTTCAAGGGCCACCCTCGGAACTCAATATTCCGCTTCAGCGCGCCGGACCGACGAAAGTCCAAACCACGCCAACAGCAGAGAAAAAGGAGCAAAATTAAATATTACGATACCGGTGGTACAGTTTCTCCGAGAGCTTTACGAAGAGTTTGGTTCTGTTTCCTCTTCTCCCCCTGGTGGTAGACGAAGAGAATGAGACGCGCCAATTCCCTAGCTCTTTCGGGACTTAGGTTTATTCTTTTCATGGCCCAGGAATGCTCCTTGCCATAGGACCTAGGGCTATAAGAAAACCAATCACATTTTGCTCCAAGTAATATCCCCAGCCAGGACGGTTCCCACGAATGTCGGATGAACCTCAATACC
>JAUYJC010000490.1 GCA_030688735.1 Deltaproteobacteria bacterium | reverse complement strand
AGTATTGCCCGTCGGTATCGGTTTCAGCGGAGTCGAGTTGCCGGACGAAGTCGTCGGCGCCGGCAGTGACTTTGAGGCACTGGAAAAACTACGCCGCTTGGCATTCAGCCAAGAAGTTGAACCGCCAAAGCAACTTGAGCTCTGGCAAAGACCCAACCCATGAGTCTGCTGTGTGACAGGGAGTGGAAGATAAAGTACACGCCGGACGACGGCGACCTTGTCAATCTATTCTACGTCCCCGCGCTTGAGTGCGCTGTCCGCTACGACCGCCTCACTGGTTACTTCCAAGCGAAGGCACTGGGACTCGCTGCCCGCGGAATAGAAGGATTGGTCCGCAACAGCGGACGAATGCGTCTGCTGGTCGGCTGCACGCTCAATCCGCCGGAAGTTGAAGCCATTGCCAAAGGGGCCGAGTGGCGCGACCAAGTCAAAGCGCACCTGCTGGCGAATCCGCTCAAGCCCGGCAGCCAGCGAGAGGTCGAGGCGTTAGAGTTGCTCGCGTGGATGGTGGCAAATCAATTCTTGGAAGTGAAAGTTGCCGTGCCCTGCGACGAGCATCGGCGGCCCGTTCCTGCGCAAGGTATCTTTCACGAAAAAGCCGGCATCATTGAAGATAAGACCGGTGACTGCATCGCGTTTAACGGTAGTCTGAACGAAACAGAAGCTGGCTGGACGCGGAACTGGGAAAGCCTCAATATTTTTCGCTCTTGGCTCGGCGATGACCCACGTGTGGCAGCGGAGGAGACGAATTTCGCGAAACTCTGGTCCGGTGAATCGAAGCACGTCATAACCATGGAGGTGCCAGAGGCGGCCCGTCAGGACTTGCTGCGCTTCCTCCCTGAAACCGATCTGCCTGCACGGCTAAAAAAACATGAAGCCAAAGTCGAGATTGCTCCGCCGCTACCTGAATTCGAACCACCTGTAATACCGCTCGCACCCGTGCTCGATTTGCCGCGGCTTGTTTGGGCCTACATCAAGCACGCTGCCAAGATGCCCAATGGAGGCGAGCGCGTCGGTGAAGCCACTGCAAACGTTGACCCATGGCCGCATCAAGTTCGGGCCTTTCAACGACTGTACGACCACTGGCCGCCACGACTTTTGATCGCTGACGAAGTTGGTTTGGGTAAAACAATTGAGGCGGGCATGCTCATCCGTCAGGCGTGGTTAGCTGGTAAAGCCCAGCGCGTTTTGGTTCTCGCCCCGGCAAGTATCTGTCGCCAGTGGCAGGTGGAGTTGCGAGAGAAATTTAACCTGAACTGGCCGATCTATGATGGCGTTCAGCTAGTGTGGTTAAAATCACCCGGACGAAACGGACCTCTTGAGCAGCCCGTTGGCCGCGCTGATTGGCACAAGCAGCCTTTCGTAATCGTGTCGAGCCATCTCATGCGCCGGCGCGAGCGCACCCCAGAACTGATTCAGCAGGCCGAACCCTGGGACATCGTTGTCGTTGACGAAGCTCATCACGCGCGGCGCAGGTCACCTGGGACACCCGGTGAACGTCGCGTCAATCGACTTTTGGACTTACTACAAAAGATCCGAGAACGTACGCAGGCGCTAGTACTCATGACGGCGACCCCGATGCAGGTCCATCCCGTTGAAGTCTGGGATTTACTTTCTGTACTCGGTTTGCCCCCCGAGTGGAACGAAGACGCGTTTCTTACATTCTGCCAGGTGGTGGATCATCCGTCACCGTCGCAAGACGATTTGGAGTTTCTCGCGACTATGTTTCGAGCTACCGAGCAACGTTTTGGCTTCGTTACCGATCAGCAAGTCAAAAACGCGGGCGCTTCGAGCGGACTGCAAGCCAAAAAAGTATTGTCTGCTCTCCGTGATTCAGCCGTTGTCCCGCGGCGGCAGATGGACGCGAACACTCGCGCGCTGGCGTTGCGAGTGATCCGTTCTCATTCTCCGATCGGCCAACTAATTTCTCGGCACACCCGTGATCTGCTTCGTCGCTACTTTAAGGCCGGTAAATTGAAAACCCCTATCGCTGACCGCGTCGTCGAAGATCGTTTTGTCACGCTGTCCGACGACGAAGCGCGGATTTACGACGCCGTGGAGAATTACATAAGCACGACGTACAACCAAGCATCACCGAAAGAGAAGAACGCGGTTGGATTTGTCATGACCATCTACCGGCGTCGAGTGGCCAGTAGTTTTGCGGCTCTGAGAAATACCCTTGAGGATCGTCTCGGCGCAATGGAAACGGGCAGGTTACCAAACGCACAAGAAATCGAGGACGAGGCGGAAGCCGAGTGGACCGACGCCGAAGGTGAAGTCCTTGGTGTCGATGAAGTATCAGAGTTGGAACGAGAATCTTTAGAGAAGGAAGAAAAGAGCGACATCGCGCGTTTGCTTACTGATATTCGCCAACTTCCCGCGGACACCAAGGCCGCATGCTTGCGAGAAGAACTAGAAAAGCTCCGTAAAGATGGCTATGCGCAGGCAATGGTCTTTACGCAGTACACCGATACGATGGACTTTCTGCGCGAGCAGTTAACGACGCAAACTAAATTGCGCGTGATGTGTTTCTCCGGTCGTGGTGGGGAGGTCCAGGGCAATGACGGCCACTGGCGCCGAATTTCCCGCGATGAAGCGAAACGCCGCTTTCGTGGTGGCCAGGCTGACGTACTCCTCTGCACCGACGCGGCGTCCGAAGGGCTTAACTTTCAGTTTTGTGGCGCGCTAGTCAACTACGATATGCCGTGGAATCCCATGCGCGTTGAACAGCGGATTGGACGTATCGACCGGCTCGGCCAGGAGCACAAGAAAATCCGAATCGTAAATCTTCACTACCAAGGCACGATTGAAGCCGACGTATACATGGCACTGCGCCGGCGCATAAATCTCTTTGAGAGTGTTGTCGGAAGATTACAGCCTATTCTCGCAAGTCTGCCATCGGTTATCGCTGGCCATGTCCTCGACCCGCGCAACCGCGATCCAGACGCTCGCTCGGCCGTTACTGGCAACTTGGAACAACAAGCCGAGACAGCTAGACAGCAGGGCTTTGACCTCGACGCGATGCTCGACGCCGATCTCCAAGAACCGCCACGTCCAGAACCCACGCTCACGCTGGCTGACCTTGATCTCGTCCTTCAGCGAGGCGATGCATTGCCGCCTGGTCTCGTCGTGAAAAAGCTCCAGTCTGGCGAATACGCGTATCAGGGTCCCGGTATGGCGCAGCCAGTCCGTGTTACGACCAGAGCCGACTACTACGAAGAGCATAGCGAGAGCGTGGAATTGTGGTCAGCGGGGAGTCCGTGTTTTCCCCCGCTTGACAGAATTACTGAAGAGGAAGTCTCGCATAACAGCATTTCGGAGATTCTCGGTTAAAATGAAAGACTGAGGAAATGCAAAAGAAATCCTCTAAAGCGCTGACGTCTTTGAACTTTGAGTCCGGCACCGGGGATGTTGAATGGAACGTGTGCAATGGGCTACGAGATCGGACTTCTGCCGAGGCACGGTAATCGTGAGAAATGTCTTTGATTGTAATTGATTAGGAGCGACATTAATCGGCTCTATTAAATGACTGCTGGATCCCATCAAATACCAAATCGGTGGGTTCGGTCATTAGAAAATGACTCCAGCGACAAAAGATGCATCTTGCTAACTCCACTCGTATACCTTTCTGGTTTAAGAAAATCCCGTGGTGTTGGATATACAATTTGGACATCATCTAAATAGGCACGCAAGATGCCAACCGCGACCGCCTGCATCTTGCTTCCCGTCGGTGAGATTAGGAGGCGCTCATGAACGCTATGTTTCCGGTAGATTTCCAAGAGACCGTCCAAGGTTTCTCCATAGCGTAAGGTGCTTACGCGGTATCTGTCTGACTGCGAGATCTCATCCAGGTGGTTCACCAAAGCGATTACTTTTTCTCGCCATTGATTATGCTGATCGGGAGGTATTCCCTCGATGACTGTGAGGCGAGATGGCTGAAGTTCTGCTCGTAGCGCTATTAGTTGATGGGCGTCCAAAGACGGAAAGGCTACAAGTCTATTCTGAAGCCCAACTAGCGTACGGGATGCTAGTTCTGGAACGAGGGTCACTTCAGAAACCCCAGAGGAAAGAAAAAAAATTTGGAACGATGGGTCAGATTCTGACTTATTGAGCTCCGCTTCGGCTTCTTTTTGGCTTGGCGGGTAATTTTCAGCCTCTATATAGACTACAAAACAGCCTGCGAATCCTTCCCTTCGTGTTCCGAGTGCTACAAGGGTTTGGACGATGAGGAGGCGAGACATCCCCGAGATATCAACGAAAAGCCGCCCACGACAAGACCGTAAGGTTTCAAGCAATGGTTCACCAAAACCAGCTGGATCCTGTCTATCATAGGTTAAATGTGTAATCTTAATTCCCGCGCCATTGCAGATTTCCTCGATGGTCGCGACCTTGTTTGCAGCGATAGCAGGCTCATAGTGGACCAGTAGTACGTTGAAAGGGGCAGTATTTGCAGCTGACTGCTCAATACTAGCTATGGCGCGCTCTTCAAAACCGGCGCAGAGAATGAGCCAGTCGTCCGGCTCAAGAGTGAGGTTATTCACGGGCAAGAGATCGGGTTTGCTCAGTGCGGACAATACTTCTTCAGGAGTTCGTAGTGAGGAATTCATAATAGTCAAGTGCCCGGAAGGGGCGGTTGCTTATCAATTTGGCCCTCATAGTTTTCATATCGTTTTGCATCATCAGAGCTTTTCAAACGAAACTTCTGTTCAAATGCTTTTGGATTTAGAAGAAAAGCTTCGAAATCCATCGGTTCGAGTTCGATAGAGTCTCGGGTGCTAAATGTAAGGTTAAAATGAGGGATAAGAAATCGTCGCAGATAAAGGCGTGGAACGATATTGCCTCGTCGACTTTTCCCGCGGTAGTCCTCTATGAAGACCGAGTATCTAAGCAGTTCATCGTAAATTTCACGTCCCTTAGTCGAAAGTGAAAAGGGCTCATATGGTTCTATTCGATTTGCTTGTTTCGGAGGAGAGCTTTTTTCATTCTTAGAGTTCAGGTATTTCAGGTGGGAAATCGCAACGTTTCCAAAGGCTTCAACGATCGAAACCAATTGGTCTCCAAGGTGGGGAGCTCCTCTTAGATTTTTGAGAAAACGTCCCGCCTCCTCGCGAATCGCTTGAGTCTGCTTTTCCGGTGGGATCATGAAACCACCTTTTACGTTCTTTAGCTGCTGGGGACCTCCGCAAAGTCTGACCATACTTCCAACAAGACTAATCAGATAGTGAATATCACCGCTACACAAATTGCAGAGAGTTTCTTTGCCCCATAGGCTAGGCTTCTCATCATCCCGAATCTTGCGAGCAATCTCGTTATAGTTTTGATTCGTATTACTTCCGGTGAGATCTTCCAACTCTTTCGCAGGGAATGGCGTCTTAATCTCAGCAAGTCGTCGCCTGAAAACATCTTCAACGAAAGATAGCTTTGGACCTACTCCAGTATGAAGATATACCAGTCCTAAATTGTGAAGGACATACTCACGGCTTTCCACATAGTTCTTGTTATCGATATCATGCTTAACAAAGGAGACCGGGCTCTCAGTCGACAACTTGAAGAAACAAACCGAAGCGCGTTGCATAAATACGCGATTGAGGTTGGCTTGCAGGTCTTTGGTGACTTTGGGCGTTGAATAGTCATCAATGAAGAAAAAGATTGGCCTGCTACGAGTAAATAAAAGATTGTCGGTGAGTACCTCACAGACTGTAGCTAGCACGTCGGGTCCAAAACAGTAACCGATAGCGCGTTTGGGATCGTTCGCGAATCGATAGCGTTCGGCTGCCTTTACGCGTTCCCTGTTTGCCGCCGCATAGATAGCTCTCAATGTTGCATATCCGGGAGTTTGGGGGATCGGAAGCCCGAGCGCTTTCCATAAGCGTTCTGCGGTCTTTGCTTCAACACGTGTAAGTTCACCAGGGAAATATTGGCGCCCCCACCGCTCTATAGAATCCAAGAGTTTGGCAACCAGCGTCGCTGTCACAAAATGAACCGGGATATCAATGGCAGCTTCCCGGTTGGGTAATTTGTAACGAGGAAAGGCAAAGTACAGATCGTCGCAACGATAGTAAACGCCGATGTACAATGTGTTGTCTGGTGTGGCGTCATTCACTAACAATCTCTGATCCAAACTTTGGCTTCGAAAGACTGTTGTCTTTCCACAACCGCGCGGCCCCGTGACGACGACGTTGTTCTGACTTTGAATCTCGGGCAGGCCGAGGAAACGATCAGAATAGAGCGCATGTAATAGCGCGGGAGCATGCCCAATTTGCTCACAGCTTAGGAAATCGAACGGAGTTAGCAGTCGATCGGGTTCAGCTTCCGCGCTTCGAGCAAACTCAGCGTCTAATTCCATTAGGCGTTTGAGAAGTTCTGCTGGCTGACGAGCGAGAGGATCTCGTGTTGGATCAGTCTCCATGAGGTGACGTGCCACGAAGTGATCTCGAAGAATCTTGAAAATGAATTTGTCTTTTTGGCTCTCATCAGCATATCTCACCGTTTGCAGAAGTTCCTGGAGGACATTTGCTAGCTGCTGGTAGTCGTCTTTGAATCTATGGTCGCTTGTTGCTTCAGCCACTCCGAAGTCTGTTACTCGAAAAGCGTACGGAGGGCCGATCAGGTTATACGCCGACTGATCTTCGACAAGAATATTGCCGGTGTGAAAATCTCCATGAGTGATTGTCTTGTCTTTCATCTCATTGAAGAGATTGAGCATGGTGGACAACCAATCATAAATAAACGCCACGTTAACTACCTCTTTACTCTTTTTAAGAAAATCTCTTAAGCACACGCCGTCGATAAACGCCGATATCAGCACCACGCAGTCAATTTCGGCGTCAGTGTCCTTCCATTCCTCGACACCCTCGAATCGAACCACCGAATTGTTCCTTAGAACGTCGGCTTTGTGAACCTCTTCCCGCCAAAGTTCACTACCATCTGGACCGAATAGTAGGTTCGCTCGTGGTATAATTTTGCATGCTAAGTCCCGCTTCAAGATATTGGAGTAACCACGAAACAAGTGAGCGTTGTTGCCACTATTTTCCCACTGAACAATCTTGATGTCGGGGCGATTGGGAAGCGTACGGCCAGTAAAATAGGCTTTGTCCGGCAAATTGGCGCGCATGTTAGCTTCGCTGAAATATTAGGAAGTACTCAGTTTTTACACCTTGACACTCACGGCGGGTTCTTCGCACATCCGGAATCGAATCGGTGAGGACTTTCATAAGGCGAATGCATCTGGATTGATCGTTCATAATCGAAATTATTACATCAGCCGGATGCGCATTAAAGCTGCGATGTACCTCCTCTCCAACAACGAAAATGCAGTAGCCCCGGCGCTTCAAACCGTCTCTAAGCCTTTTCGCCAGGCTGATCATTGCGTCTACAAACGCTTGGCGGCGACGGCTGACATCGTTCTCCACAGGTTCTGCCAACGTTGGATCAATGAACCATAATCGTAGGCGATTATCCCGCGCATAATCAAGGGCATTCATGTACGGCGGGCTAGTAATAACTGCGTCAAAGCGCGACGGGAAATTGAGTGTCTCTACGGAACTTTGGCAAACAGATACACCAATCGAATTAGGGTTTTGAAAACGCTTGTACGCACGCCGAACCTTTGAGAGTAAGCGTGGCCTGAGCGCACGATACCCGTACATCTCGGGGTACGCCGTACGAGGGTATTTTTTGTCTCTCAGATAGGGCACGAGATGGCTACTCGGAAATGAAAGAAAACCAGGCCGCTGATGATGGAGTATGCCCAAGAAACACGCCATCAAAAATTCGTTTCCCACACGGCGTACAACAGACGCGAATTGAAGTGACTCCGACAGAGTTCTTGGGTGAAAGAAACACCTTACCCAACGAGGTATTGAAGTTAGGTCTGGTAGTGGCAGTATTTGAGCTTCCGCTAGTGCATCCTCGGCATTTTGTAGGGCTGTTTCTAATGCTACGGGCGGCGATAACTTTGCTTGCGATAGCACCCGCGCATACGGACTAATATCCGCTGCGAACGCGATTCTCCCTTGAATTGCTGCCTCCAGCGGTATCGTACCAGCACCAGCAAATGGGTCCACAACTAAATCGCCCGGTTTTGAGTAGGTCGCAATCAACTCACGCGCGATACTGCTTTTGATCTTTCCGATGTAAGGGGCGAGTTGATGGAGTGAACACTCATTGTGGACGCAGGACTGCCTCCACCGCTTAGGTGCTCTCTGCCGTGAAACGTTATCCTGATCTTGTCGAATCATGTACCCCAAATCTAACGAATAAAGAAACATATCAAAAGTACGGAATAACTACCACGCTGAAATGTGAGGCGCCACGGGGTTCGGCTTCAATTTGCTCTGGAATTGGATAAAAACATTCGGGCGAACGCTGTTGCTTCATCTTCAGACTCAGGCTGAGCGCGTCGTAAAGGTGCCGACTCTGGATCTTCCGCGTTCGATGATGCGCGGCCCGCCGTTCGATGGATACGAGCATTTGGTGCCAGCCACTCGTATAGAATCATGTGGAATTTCTCGCCGATGGTCATTTTCGTTGCGCACAATTCACCGCGTTGCAGTCATGGGCGGGACGAACAACTCCATGTGGGATTCCGCGCATTTGTCTGTTATGTTCTGCGGACCAGGCCGAACCGTTTTATCTACGGTCGCCCGCGCCTCAACCAGGAAACTCAACTGGTAGAAAGCCGGGTGAGTGGCATCTTCGGGCGACGGCTAATATAGTAAGCGGTGTCAGGCTTCATTATAGTGATTTTATTGAGGTTCCGGGGTCAGTTCCGGGGTCAGGGGTCAGTTCCGGGGTCAGGTCAGTTCCGGGGTCAGGCGTGAGTCGTGCGTTATTAACGGCGATAGCGTGCCTGATATTGTAACAGCGAACCGGTTCTCCATAGATATTTCTGTGCTCCTCGGAAGAGGCGACGGAACGTTCCAACCGGAGCGGATGTTCGCTGCCGCGAACGCGCTGTTTGCGACAGTGGCGAATCTGGACGGCGACGGCCATCCCGACCTTGCCGTAGGAATCCCCGGCAACGTTTTAATTCTCCGCCATCAGTAAGCGAAAGGCTGAAGGTTGTTGGTTCAAGAATTCTAGTGGATCTGGGCGAAGCGCCACATTTTGGCTGCGCGGCCTCGGATAAGGTTTGGCTTCAAAAATCTAACTTGGTGCCTCACTCACTTTATTTGCCTAAGGTTCCGGGATCAGGCATGAGTCGTGGGTTATTCGGCAAAAATTTCTGGATTCGCAACCGTCGCAACGAAGCCGCCGAACGACGCCCAATTAACTGTAAGTTCTTTAACGGGGTGGGGGTCTTTTCAGGACTGGGGGAGATTTGGGCCGGTGCCTGACTCGCCTTAATTGCCTAACTTAACGCGGCGCAGGAATGTACTTGTTCCAGCCGTTCAAATCGTTCGAGATCGGTGGTCGTGATCCGGAGCCTGGCTTTTATTTCCTCACTCTTCTGCCTCAGCTCTAAATCAAAGCGAAGAACATGCTCGCCGATTCGATTGCCGATGAACCTGCTCGCGCTGAGGGCGGTCAAGAGACCGCCGGTTCCAGCCGTTCGACCATAATACTGAAGCCCGTTCCAATGGTTCGACTAGCGGAATTTCCCGTTCAATCGCGTTGTGGAGTCTATCCTGAGCGCAGTCGAAGGGTTCAAGTCGTTAAGACCAATCAAGATTGGCGAGGGCGATACAACTCTGTGCTCCCTGTGTCTTTGTGGTGAAAATGAATTCGGATGTTTCGCCGCCTCACGCGCGCCGATATCTTAGCCTCTCATTTCCACGTTTCGGCAATTCCCGAAACGTCGAAACGTACTGAATCAAGCCGCTTCGACCGCATCAGAACGCCAGAAAAAGAGCCGGGTTTGACAGCTCAGGTCGGTCAATATAGTCTTGAGAATCAGCTAGAAGGAGAAGAAAAAACATGGCGAAGAGTCTCCGAATCGATGATACCTCAGCTCAAGTGAAGGACTTTTTACGACAGCTTGACGTGGAAAAAGGGGAGTATGTTCTCGAGCTGGGCGGCAAACCCCTGGTAGGGGTTGTTCCTCCTTGGCAGGTTGAAAAGCTCTCCCTGAAACGGGAAGAGGTCCTCGCGCTCTTGGACCAGAGCTGGAAAAGGAACCGCATGGTCCCAGACAGTGAGATAACACAGGCCGTGAGCGAAGCCATCGCGGAGGTTCGCAGGAAAACGCGCCAGAGCCAACCATGAGGGCTGTTCTGGACACCAATGTCGTCGTCAGCGGTGTCATCAAAGAACAAGGCCCGTCTGGTCAGATCCTGAGTCTTCTTTTGCGAGAGAGAAAATTTGTCTCCGTCACCTCCCCAGAAATTCTTGCCGAAATGCGAGAAGTACTGCGTCGGGAAAAGATTCGGAAGTATCACGGATGGACCGGTGAACAGGTCGATATCTTCGTTGCTTTTCTTTACGCTCAAAGCGTCGTCACCGAGGGTAGAGTAACCGTCGATATCGTTTCAAAGGATCCCCAGGATAACAAATTTCTTGCTTGCGCTCAGGAAGGGAACGCCGATTACCTTGTAAGCGGCGATCATCACCTGTTAGACATCAAAACCTTCGGAAGCGCGCAGATCGCTTCCCCCGCTGCTTTTCTTGCCGTTTTGCAGTCACCTTAATTTCCTCAAAAAACCAATTGAAGGCATCTATGAGATCACTCATGTCGCCCTTATGAACCCTCGGCGTTGTCGGCGGGCGACCTCGCTTCAGGAGTCGGGGCAGCATTCGTATTGACTTATTTGGAAACCTGTCGCAGCAGCCGCTCCTTGACCCTGTTCTTAACGGGGGCGTAGTTAGCCGAGTGGTTCCGGGGTCAGGCATGAGTCGTGCGTTATTCGGCAATAATTTCAGGATTCGCAACCGTCGCAACCAAGCCGCCGAACGACGCCCAATTAACTTTAAGTTCTTTAACGGGGTGGAGGTCTTTTCAGGACTGGGGGAGATTTGGGCCGGTGCCTGACTCGCCTTAATTGCCTAACTTAACGCGGCGCAGGAATGTACTTGTTCCAGCCGTTCCACCGTAATACTGAAGCTCGTTCCAATCGTTCAACCGCGTGCTCAGTTCAAGCCGTTCAAATCGTTCGAGATCGGTGGTCGTGATCCGGACCCTGGTTTTTATTTCCTAACTCTTCTGCCTCAGCTCTAAATCAAAGCGAAGAACATGCTCGCTGATTCGATTGCCGATGAACCTGCTCGCTGCATGTTCACTCGCTTCGTTTCAGAAATTCCGGTTATGACTGGGGTCTGCCCCGATCGATGCTGATTGCGTAGTTGCGCAATTGCGCAACTACGCAACTATCTCCGGTCGGCGGAATCCTGGCCGATTTTGCGCGTCGCGGAAGTGTTTGATAGTGTCACCCGCAACAAGGGCGCCACTAACGAAGAAAGCCAGCAAGAAGGAAGGGTAAATCAAAAGGGTGCTGGCGGGGCACTACGGGTTCACGGCGGAGGAGTTGGATTTCATCCTGAACTACGAGATCAAATACCGCCTCGGCCGCGACACTGAAAGCGACGCGGAGGACTGAGCCATGCCCACGAAGAAGAAAACCATCGTCACAAAACGCCGCTCCGCCAAGGGTAGCGGAGAAACTTTGGATTTCGCCGCGCTGGTGAAGGCCATCCAACGGGTCCATGAGGAAAGCGCCGCCGCCGTAAACCGTGTGGTCAACACCACGGTGACACTGCGCAACTGGATCATCGGTGCGTATATCGTTGAATACGAAATGCGCGGTGCTGGCCGGGCGAAGTATGGAGAGAAGCTCCTGGACCGTCTGGCAGAACGCTTGACGGGCAATCATGTGCCTTCTTGCGAGCGGAGGCGGCTCTATGTTTACCGGCAATTCTTCCAAACCTACCCTCAAATTGTGGAGTCACTGTCTCCACTTTTTCCCGGCGCCTCCTGGATAGTGCAGTCAGCGACCGCACAATTGGCCATGCCCGCGGAAAAGCTCCTGGTTCCGGGGTCACCATGAGTCGTGCGTTATTAACGGCGATAGCGTGCCTGATATTGTAACAGCGAACCGGTTCTCCATAGATATTTCTGTGCTTCTCGGAAGAGGCGACGGAACGTTCCAGCCCGAACGGAGATTCGCTGCCGCGAACGCGCTGTTTGCGACGGTGGCGGATCTGGACGGCGACGGCGCTCCCGACCTTGCCGTAGGAATCCCCGGCAACTTTTTAATTCTCCGCCATCAGTAACCGAAAGGCTGAAGGTTGTTGGGCCAAGAATTTTAGTCGATCTGGGCGAGGCGCCGCATCTTGGCTGCGCGGCCTCAGATAAGGTTTGGCTTCACAAATCCAACTTGGTGCATCGCTTACTTTCTTTGCCTAACGATACTCCGCGATTCGATACTCGCGGACCTTAGGGAATCCGAGCGCCAATACCGCGACAATCAACAGAATAATCAGGCCGCCGCTGGTGGCCGCAATTTCGGCGCTGAAAAGCGAAGCCAGGCCACCGGCCTGGAATTGGCCGAGCTGAGGGCCGCTGTTGGTGAAGAGACTATGGATCGACGCCATCCGACCACGCAGCTCATCGGGCGTGCTCAACTGATTGATGGTCGCGCGCAAGATCGCGCTGATGGTATCGCCGATGCCGTAGCCGATGAGACAGGCGACGGAAAGCCAAAAACTTTGGGACTGGGCAAAGAGGATGACGCAGACGCCATAGACCGTGACGCCGCCGAGAATCCAACGGCCGGCGCGGCTGGTCCGGCCGAGGAGGCTAAAACCAACGGCCCCGAGCAGCGAGCCGACGGCGGACGCAGCATAGAGCACGCCCAAGCCCTCGGGCCCGACCAGCAGAATATCGCGGGCGAACACGGGCAGCAGGGCGCGCACCGTGCCGAAAATGTTGGCGCCGAAATCCATGATCAGCAGCGGAAATATAACCGGGTGGCGCCACACGAAGCGCAACCCTACGCCGAGCGCGTTTAGCGACACGGTGCGCCAGCCGCCGCGCTCGGGAAGGCGGGTGCGAATCAGCGCCAGCGCGGCAAACATGATAAGCCACGAGAACGCGTCCACCGCATAGCATAGCGCCGGACCCGCGAATGCGAGCACCAGGCCGGCCACGGACGGGCCGGCGATCACGGCGATCTGCCGCTGCGAGCTGTGCATCGCCAGGGCGCGGGAGAGATCCTCGCGCGGCACCAGATTCGAGACGATGGCCTGGCGCGACGGCGCTTCCAGGGAGCTGAACAGGGCGAGAAACATGGTCGCGACGTATAGCCTCAACGGCGTCGCGCCTCCCGCCAGCGTCAAAAGCGCCAGCGCGCCGGAAACGCCAAACAGGCTCGCCTGGGTGAGCATCATCAGCCGGCGCCGGTTCACGGCGTCGGCCAACAGCCCGCCAAAGAGCAGGATCGCTATCTGCGGCACCGCGCGGGCGAGACCGATCAGACCGATTTGTAGCGGCGAGTCGGTAAGCTCGTAGATCTGCCACGCCATCGCCACCGTGGTGAACTGGCTGCCGACGCTGGAGAGGAGCAGCCCCGTCCAGAAAAGCCGAAAATCCCGGTGGCGCAATGGTGATAAGAGAGCGGCGCGCGCCGACGTCGGTAAAGTCATAAACTGGCTACCGCGCAAATGTCCAAAAAATCGCCGTGGACGATTAGAACAATTGGAACAGTCAGCAGCTCAAAAAATCCCATCGCCACATGTTCGCAGATAGCGCTCGCGGTTATTTCTGGCACGTCGGGCAATAAAACGCGCTCCGGTTGCCGATGGCGATCCGTTTGATGACGTTGGAGCAAACCCGGCACTTCTCACCGTCCCTGTCGTAAACCCGCAGATGGTTTTGAAACTCGCCGCGCTTGTCGTCGGCGTCGCGGTAGTCGGAAAACGAAGTACCGCACCAGCGGATCGCGTCACGCAACAGCTTGGGGGTCGTGGCGGCAATGGCCGCGACCTGCCGGCGCGTCAGCCTCCAAGCGCGCGTTGTCGGCCGGATGCCCGTGCGGAACAGAATTTCATTGGCATAAATATTCCCCAAACCCGCGACCACTTGCTGGTCCAGCAGCAGATCGCGGATGCGGCGCGCTGAGGCCCGTGTCGACGCGTACAGATGGGCGCCGCTGAACTGCGCACCTAATGGATCGGGGCCTAGATGGCGCAATTGCGGCAGTGAGTTTAGTTGATCTTGTTGCACGACCAACGATAGGCCAAATCGCCGCGGATCGTGATAGCGCAGTTCGGTGCCGCCTTCCAGCGCGACGACGATATGATCGTGTTTCCTGGGTGCGGTGCTTTTCTCGACGCAGATCAGCTTGCCGGTCATGCCGAGATGAAAAACCCAGACGGCGTTTTCCGAAAAATGCAGCAAAACATACTTGGCCGTCCGCGTAATCGCTTCGATGCGCTTTCCGACCAGACCCTTGAGCGCGCGCTCGTTCACCCTCACGCGCAGGCGCGGTTCCCGCACTCGGACATGTGTGACGGTCCGCCCCAACAGGTGCGGCCGCAAGCTACGGCAAACGGTCTCGACTTCGGGCAGTTCGGGCATATGTCACGTTTGGCTAGTAATCACTTACCAGTTGTCAGTAGATGGTTCGCGCGTGCACGACGGGCGAGCCTGATAAATTCGGCGACACTCAGGGTTTCGCCGCGCCGTTGGGGATCGATATCCTCGCTGCGGAGGAACGCCTCCGTATCGGTCCGCGCATTGCCGAATAATCCTGACAAAGCGTTTCCAAGAGTCTTGCGCCTTTGCCCGAAGGCGGCTCGAACGAGATTGCGAAGCGCGGCAAGCTCATCCCCGGCCGCCAGCGGCTCGGGGAAAAGCTCGATCTTCAACACCGTCGAGCGCACCTTGGGGCGGGGAAAAAAAGCTTCCGGTGACACCGACAATTTCTCCGTCACCTGCCCGTGCACCTGACACCACACCGAAAGCGTTCCATACTCTTTGCTCCCCGGCCCGCTCGCCATGCGCTCCGCGACTTCCTTTTGCACCATCAGCACCAGCGACGAGAAATGGTCGCGCCATTCGAACAGACGAAAGAGCACGGCAGTGGAGATGTTGTAAGGTAGATTGCCGACCAGCTTGATTTTATGTTTCGGCAGCAACTCGTCCAACGGCGCCGTCAAAATATCATCGTGCAAAAGATGGAACGAGGAATGCTCCGACAACGAGCTCCGTTTCAACCAATCGACGAGAGTGCCGTCCACCTCGACGGCCCAGACGTTGGCCCCAGACGCGATTAGCCGGCGCGTTAGAAAACCCAGGCCCGGACCGATCTCGATCACTTCATCCTGGGGCGATAAATCGACCAGGCGTAGAATCGCATCGATCACGCGCTCGTGCACGAGGAAGTTCTGACCCCGGCTTTTTCTCGGTCTGAATTCTAGCTCCCGTAGCGCGGCGCGTACTTCTTCGTAAAGGGTTGTCATTCCCTCCTTGCCTTGGAAAAGGGGTCGGGAGTCTTTGAATTCAGGACTCCCGACCCCCTACCCGAACGTTGAACTTTGAACCGCGCTAGAGCGTCAGATCGGCGTCGGCGTTGAGACGGAAATCGTCCCGCCGTCCGCGCTTGAGCCAGTGGGTGCCTGCCAGTGCGATCATCGCCCCGTTGTCGGTGCAATATTTCGGCGCGGGAAAGAAAACACCGAGACCCTCCGTGTCCCCTCTCTCCTTCATCAATTCACGCAGGCGGCTGTTGGCGGCCACACCGCCGGATAACACGATGCGCCGAACGCCGCGGGCAGCGGCAGCCTTGAGCGTCGGATTGACCAGCATATCGACCACCGCTTCCTGAAAGCTTGCGGCGACGTCGGCGCGGTGGCTCTCCCATCGCTCGCGGCTCTGCGTCTTCAAGTAGTGCCACACCGCGGTCTTAATGCCGCTGAAACTGAATTCGTAGGGACTCTCGCGCATCCGCGCGCGCGGGAATCGGATCGCCTTGCGGTCACCGTTTCTGGCCAGCTGATCGATCACTCTACCGCCGGGATAACCGAGTTCCATCATTTTCGCTACCTTATCGAAAGCCTCGCCAGCGGCGTCGTCACGGGTGCCGCCAAGATGAACGTAGTTGCCGACATCCTCGACGCAATAAAGCAAGGTATGGCCGCCGGAGGCCAACAGAGCGATATAGGGGAACGAGACTTCATGTTCGAGGTGAATCGCCAGCAGGTGCGCTTCGAGGTGATTGACGCCGACGTAAGGAATCCCCGTACGAAACGAAATCCCTTTGACCAGCGACAGTCCGACCAGCAGCGAACCGACGAGACCCGGACCATAGGTCACGGCGATGCCGTCGAGATCCTGCAGCGCGATACCCGCCTTCTGCAACGCGCCGTCGACGATGGGCAGAATATTCCGGATATGATGGCGCGACGCCAGCTCCGGCACCACGCCGCCGTAGGGGCCGTGCACTTCATCCTGCGACGAAACGGTGTTGGCGAGAATCGTCCGCCCGTCGCGCAAGACGGCGGCCGCGGTGTCATCGCAGGAAGTTTCGACGCCGAGAACTAACATGAAAAAAAAGGTTAACGCGAAGCCGGCTGGCCGTCTCCCTGGATGCGGGACATCGCTTCCGAGGCGGTGCGGTTGCCGGTATTCAAGCGCAGCGCGTGGGCGTAGCTCGCTTCCGCCTGTTGCATCATCCCCAGCGCGCGGTAGTTCTCGCCGCGCAGCGCATGAACTTCGGCTAGCCAGAAAGGTTCCTGGTTGAGCCGCGATTCCGCGACGTCGAGAAAATTGAGCGACTGTTTATAGTGACCCAGGTGGTACTGCGCCTTGGCGAGGTAGAAATAACCGTAGGCGTTGGTCGAATCGATGACAATGGTTTTCTCCAAGCGGTTCAACGCCTTCTGAGGGTCGCCGGCGTCAAGGAGCTTTCGCCCCTCTTCGGTGAGCCTGAGCGAAGCGGCGCGTTGAGGCGCGGTCGCGGGCGTAATCTTCGCGAGCAGCGAGCTATCGTCCGGCAGGGGCGGGGTTACTGGCTCGGCGGAGCTCGTGCGGTTTTCCCCGGCGCCTGGTTCGCGCGCGGCATCCTTCGCTTTCGACGAAGGGAGGCTGCCCCTGGATTTTAAATCCTGTTCCCGGATTTTTGCTTCCTGGGGCAAGGGCTTCCTGGAAATTTCCGGCGTGGGCGGCACCACCGAAGGCGACTGGGGAGCGCGTGAAACCGCGGGCGCGCGGCTGGAAGGCGGAGCCGGAGGACGGTATGGCGGCCGCGGCGCGCAACTCGCTGCCACCAGCATGGCTGCCGCAACGACAACGATCTTGAGTGGTCGCCGGGCAAAAAGCTTCACGGCACAGAGCGGTTTCTTCAATTGAGCCTCGGAACTTGCAGTGCGGCGCCCGGGTGCAACGGACAGGTGCCCGTCGGCTCATCTCCTTCGAGAAAAGCCTCGCGCAACACGTAAGGGCAATTTGAGGTCGCCAGCTGGCCGCTTAACGGATCGATATCGACCATCTTGATGCCCGGCGGCGCAACGAAATCCGTAACCGGCGTGCCGGCCGTGGCACGCTTCATAAATTCGGTCCAGATCGGCAGCGCTGCCTGGGCGCCGGACAGGCCGAGCTTGCTCTGACCGTCGAACCCGACCCAAACGACAGCCAGGAGATCCGGCGTGTAACCGACAAACCAGGCGTCCTTGTAGTCGTTGGTGGTGCCCGTTTTACCCGCCGCCGGCCGGGTGAACCCCCAGTTGCGCGCGAACGCGCCGGTGCCGCGGTCAAGCACGCCCTTGAGCAGATAGTTCATCATGAACGCCATCTGCGGCGACAATACTTTTTCCACGCGAATGTCCCGTTTTTCCAACACCCGCCCGTTGACATCCATCACCTGCTTTACCGCCAGGGGACGGGTGCGCACACCGTTATTCGCCAGGGTTGCGAACGCCACCGCCACTTCCAATGGCGTCACCTCCGCGGCACCAAGGGAGAGAGACGGCACCGCCGGCAGCGGGCTTTGAATGCCCAAACGGCGCGCGAGATCGCTAATCCGCCGGATGCCGACGTCCCGCGCCAGGCGCGCGGTGGCGGAATTCATCGATTTCTCCAGCGCGCGCCGGAAGGTTACCGCACCGAAGTACTCGTCGTTGTAATTGCCCGGTTGCCACTCCTGATCGTCGTAGCTCCAGGTAAAAGGCGAATCTTCGAGCATGGTGACGGGAGTAAACTTCCGGCCGCCTTCCGCGCTGGACATGAGCGCCGCGAGATAGACGAAGGGTTTGAAGACCGATCCGGGCTGGCGTTTCGATTGAAATACTCGATTGAACTGAGACTTCTGGTAACTGCGCCCGCCCACCATCGCCTTGATTTCACCGGTCTGCGGCCTGAGCACGATCACCGCGCCTTCCAGATGGTCGTCTTCGCCTCTGCGGCGCAGC
The DNA here is from genome assembly GCA_030688735.1 of Deltaproteobacteria bacterium. GTDB lineage: Bacteria > Desulfobacterota > Binatia > UBA9968 > UBA9968 > JACPFE01. The sequence goes on along the minus strand of JAUYJC010000490.1, from coordinate 2,626 downwards.
CCCGAGTACGTTTCTTCGAGCTTCTTCAGACCTTCGCTAAGCGCTCGCTCGGCGGTCCGCTCCAGTTGCAGGTCCAAGCTGGTGAAAATCCCCAGCCCCTCGGCGGTCAGCTCATCGTTGGAATAAACTTCCGCCAGCTCGCGGCGCAAATAGTCGACGTAAAAAGGGGCATCGTTGGTGACCTTGACCAAGTCGCGGCGCGGCAAGGTCTCGCGTACCGCGGCTTCGTACTGCGGGCGGGAAATAACCCGCTCATCGAGCAGCTTGGCCAGCACCACGTTGCGCCGCTTGGTCGCTTCATCGACGCTGCGGAAGGGCGAGAGCCGGTTCGGCGCGCGAATCAGCCCGGCAATCAGCGCCGTCTCGCCCACCGTCAAATCGGACATCGGTTTCGAAAAATAGAATTGCGCGGCCTCCCAGACGCCGAAGATGCCCTGGGAGCCTTTTTGCCCCAAATAAATTTCGTTGAGGTAATTTTCCAGGATCTCATCCTTGGAATATTTTCGTTCGGCGACGAGCGCCATGATCGCTTCTTTGGCCTTGCGGTTGAGGCTCCGTTCGTCGCTCAGGAAAAAATTCTTCATTAACTGTTGGGTTAGAGTGCTCCCGCCCTGCACGACCCCGCCGCTGCGCAGGTTGACCCACACGGCGCGTAGGAGCGCCACCGGATCGATCCCGTAATGATGGTAGAAGCGTTCATCCTCAATGGCTAAGATCGCCTTGGTCATGAGCGGCGGCACTTCGGATAATTTGACGACGCGGCGCTCCTGCCAAATGCGGTCGTAGAGCCCGGTCACGAGTTCAGGTTCGAGCTCCAGGGAAAATATCTCCTCGCCGGTGGCGCCGTTTTCAATTTTGCTGATCACCGTTCCTTGCAGTGAAATCCGCACGGGGAAGCCTTTAAAGGGCTCGGTCGGATAGACAAAATCGCGCAGGTAGATTTCCAAAAGACCGGCCGGCTTTTGATAACGGTATTCCCCTTTGCTCTTGGGCGCCGACGCTGTCCGGTGATAGCCCAGACGCCGAAGCTTTTCCCAGACATCGTCGAGCTGGAGGTTGATGCCGACGTAGAGCAGATGACTATCGGAGTAGATCTTGGAAGGCAAGATCCATTTCTTGCCTTCGAACTTCGCGCTAACGGTTTCTTCCAGACGCTTGAGATACAACCCGCCGAACACGAGCCCGGTTGAAGTGACCAGAAGCAAAACGATCAGCGAAATGCGAACAAATCGAAGTTTCGATCCTTTCAAAATGAAGACTCCAACGAGAATTTATCTTCGCGCAGTTCTCCGGCAAAAGCAACGTGGGCCGGGTGCTGTCACCCGGCCCACTTATTGACTTGATAGAATTACTAAAACGAGTTGATCAACGCTGCGGCTTGAGCGCTAGGAATAGCGTGCTCTCGCCCCGCCGCACCAGGAAAAGAACTCCCCTACCTTTGCGAATCCCAGCAATGGCCTTTTTGTATTCGTCGAGGCTGCGGATCGTTTTGCGGTCGACTTCCATGAGGACGTCCCCGCGGCGAATCCCGGCCTCATCCGCCGCGCTGCCCGGTTCCACGGCGGTCACGACGACGCCTTCCGTCTTGTCGAGACCGAGGCTCTCGGCCATCTGCGGCGTCAGCCGCTGTACGCTGAGCCCCAGCTCTCCCTTTTCCGGCGCCGATGCCACGACCTCTTCATCTTTGAGCTCGCCGACGGCCACCGTCAGCGTAACTTCTTTTTTATCGCGCAGCACCTTCATCCGCGTCCGTTTATCCACCGGGGTGCGCGCCACGATGATCGGCAGGTCGCTTGAGTCTTTCACTTCCTTGCCGTCGAACTCGACGATGACATCGCCGACCTTAACCCCGGCCTTGTCCGCGGGTCCGTCCTTTGTGACGTTAGCGACCAGCGCCCCATGACCCCTGTCCATGCCGAGGCTCTCGGCGATTTCCGGTGTGACCTTCTGAATCAGCACGCCCAAAAAGCCCCGCGTGACCTTGCCTTTACCGCGCAGTTGCGGGAGCACTTCCTTGACCAGATTGATGGGGATTGCGAAGCCAATGCCCATGTTACCGCCGGTGCGGCTGAAAATCGCGGTGTTGATGCCGATCACCTCGCCGCGCAGGTTGATGAGCGGCCCCCCCGAATTACCCGGATTGATCGAGGCGTCGGTTTGAATGAAGTTATCATAGGGTCCTTGGCCGATGTGTCGCCCTTTGGCGCTGACAATTCCCGACGTCACCGTGCTATCCAAGCCGAAAGGATTGCCGATGGCCACGACCCATTCGCCGACCTCGAGGCGATCCGAATCGCCAAGGGTTGCAGCCGGAAGGTTGGTTTTGGCATTGATCTTGATCACCGCAATGTCGGTCTTTGTATCCCGGCCTATCACTTTGGCCTCATATTCTTGATCATCGGCAGCTAATTTCACGACGATTTTTTGCGCGTTTTCGACGACATGGTTATTTGTCAAGATCGATCCGTCACCGTCGATAATAAAGCCGGAGCCCAAGCTGCGCTGACGCTGCGGACCGCGCGGCGCGGGGCCGCCGAAAAAACGCCGCCAAAAATCATTGAACGGATCTTCATCGCCGAAGGGACTGCTGAACTCGTGGGAGCCGCGCCCTTCGCTCACCTGGGTG
>JAUYJC010000489.1 GCA_030688735.1 Deltaproteobacteria bacterium | reverse complement strand
GACCCCGGGGTTCGGGACGGGATCAAACGCTATGCGAACTGGCCGACGATTCCGCAGATTTACATCGATGGCAAGTTCGTCGGCGGCTGCGACATCCTGCACGAGCTTCATGAGCGCGGCGAGCTCGAGCCGATGCTGAAGGCCGCCTTCGGCAAATAGTCATTCATACCGGCTGCCGTTTGAAATAAACTCCCCGCTCGCTCGTCTAAGGCTTAACCGGGGAGGTTAATAGACCATGCCGCTCAAAAAAACAGCGATTTACGTCGCCCTCGTTTTGATGATTGCGAGTGGTTGTGCCACGGTCGGCCATTTTCGGGGAGAGGATAGTTTCGCAAGGGGCCTGGCGCTTTTTAATCAGGGACGTTTCGCGGCGTCGATTCCCCATTTTGAGGCGGCGACCCGTGAAGATCCCGACTACGCTCAAGCTTATTTTTATCTCGGCCGCGCCTATGTGAGCGAAAGCCGCTGGCGGGCGGCGATCCAGCCGCTGCGGACGGCGTTTAGACTGGCCCCGGAAGCAGCAAAGCAAGAAATAATGAATCTTTTGGTCGACGCAACCTTTGCTGCCGCGCTGAACGATTTCAAACTGGGGGATCTAATAGCGCCTCCCGAGCGCTTCAAAGATACCTTGTAAGGCAGCGGCCGGTTTTCGGATTGTTTCCCGGCTTAATTTCCTAGGGCTTCAGGTCTCGGAGTGGTTAACCGCGGAGACGCGGAGGGCCCAGAGTAATGCGTTCTTGATTAAGAAATGCTCCGAACTCTGCGAACTCAGTGTCTCTGTGGTGAATAATCTTCTGTTGTGACAGGAGACCGTGATGATGAGAATGTTGGCATCGATACTGTTCTTGGCGCTCACCGCTGCTCCCGCAGCGGCGCAGTTTGACAAAGTGCTTAAAGGTCTCGGTGGCGCAGTCGGCGGTGGGGGCGGATTGAACGACGCAAAGATCGGCTCGGGCTTGCAGGAAGCATTAAAAGTGGGGACGGAAAACGCAGTGACTCAAACCGGCACCGTCGATGGTTTCTTGCTAAATAAGGCAATCAAGATATTGATGCCGAAAACCTTGCAAAATATAGAGAAGCCTCTCCGCATGGTCGGCTACGGTCCACAAATCGACGAGTTTGTCGTGGGCATAAATCGGGCGGCGGAGAAAGCGGTGCCGTTCGCGAAGGAGATATTCTGGGACGCCATCGGCCAGATGAGTTTCGAGGATGCGCGAAAGATCTTGAACGGGAGCAATACGGCGGCGACGGACTATTTCAAGTCGAAGACATCAAAAAAGTTACAAACGGCCTTTCTGCCGTCGGTAACCGACGTTATGAATCAAGTGGGAGTGAATCGGCAATACAACGATCTGATGGGTCGTTATAAGGACCTTCCTTTTTCAAAAAGTGTCACCTTCGATGTCAACCAGTACGTAACGGAAAAGGCCACCGACGGAATCTTCTACGTGGTCGCCCAGGAAGAGAAAAAGATCAGAACCAACCCGGCGGCGCGGGTCACCGACCTTCTGAAAGACGTCTTCGGCAGTCGGAAATAGCTGACTCCCTTCCAGCTTCAAGCCTGGAGGTCCGTCGCGGCCGGCTAGAAGCCGAGATCAGCCTCTCCATCTCCGCCGTTCAGTAAGTCACCCCGGGCGCATGCGAAGGGCCTTGCCTGATCCGCTGCGGGGGCTGTCAAAGCACCACGCTCGCGCTTCCATTCTTCGTTGAGTCAGCTTTCCAGTTCGGTAGGCCCACATTGTCATAGGCAAAAATTGCCCCTTCAGCGCTGCAATCACCTTTCCCGTTTTTCGACGATCATGTGACTCTAACGCTTGAACCGAGGCGGGAAGGCCGGAGTCCCGTGGATGGACTGAGTGTGGTTCCCGGTTCCGGTCGGGTATATTGAGATTTCGCAGACCTGGATATGAAGGTATGGGTTGTTCTCAGAACGCTTGACAGGGGGTTGGAAACTGAGGAAAAATTTTCCGCCCTATGGACTTTAACAACCGTCATTCGCAGACCTGTATACTCACTAGTTCGGCTAGTATGGCGCGGCGTGCTACGGTGGAATTGGGTGAGGATTGATTATGCCGATTCTGTGCATGTTTTACGGCATCGTGGTGCGGATGTATTTTTCCACGACAAGCAGCACCATGTCGCCCATGTTCACGCCGAGTGCTCCGGCCGTGAGGCCGTATTTTCGATTGTGAGCGGGGACTTGCTAGCTGGCGAACTGCCCTCCGGGAAGGCGAGGCTCGTGCAGGCGTGGATCGAAATCCACGGTGACGAGCTGCAAGCCGCATGGGAGTTGGTGATCAACGGCGAAGAGGTGTTTAAAATCGACCCACTGAAGTAGGAGGGTCAATGAATCCACACGTCAAATATGTCCGTCCGTTGGACGACTACGAATTAGAGGTCTCGTTCGAGAACGGTGAATCGCGGAGATTCGACGTGAAACCGTATCTCGGACGCGGAATTTTCGTGCGTCTACGCGACCTCGCACTCTTTCGCTGGGTAAGGGTCATTGCGGGTTCTATCGAGTGGCCCGGAGGGCTCGATCTGAGCTATGACACACTCTACGTTGACGGCCAGCCGAATATTGCACCGGCACTGGAAGCCGAACAAGGCCATGCACCCGACGACTAGAAAACCGCGCTCCGGTGATGCCCGGTAGCCCGTTTAAACGACTACCGTTCCGATGACATCAACTCAATAAAGGAGAATACCGATGAAGTACATGATCAGCTGGTTCGAACGTCCGCAAGGATCGCCTACGGAGTACGAGAATGCCCAGAAGCGGATACTGGAGGTTTTCACTCAATGGAAGGCGCCCGCCAATTTCAAGATCGAGTTGTTCGTTGTGCGAGTGGGCGAGTGGGGTGGGCACGTGTTGGTGGACTGCGACGATCCGTTGGCCATTCACAAGTTCTGCTCGACCTGGCCTGCTTTTGAATTCCAGGCACGACCCGTGATTGCCGTCGAGGACGCTGTCCGGGTCGAACTAGAAGCGATTGCCT